>CAZFHE010000042.1:0-3448 GCA_964518615.1 uncultured Dechloromonas sp.
ATTCCTGACCATGCATAACTGCAAGGGCCTGGAATTTCCGCTGGTGGCGATACCGGGGCTGGGAAGGGCGGAAGTCGAAGAAGCGCGCAAAGAGGAGGAAGCGCGCTTGCTGTATGTGGCGATGACGCGGGCGACCCGGGAACTGGTGGTGACGGGCGATGCGATATAGCGGCATGGCGCGAGCGCTTTACCGGGTTTTGCGCGCTAAGGCGCTGACCGGCGCAACGTCACCGGATAGCGGCCCGTCTCCCGGCGGCTGGCGCGCGGGGCGCGGTGCGGAATAAATCCGGGCCGGCCCCTGCTCGCTGAGTAAAATGGCCGGATACCCTATCCGGACAAGACCCATGATCCCGAAAAGCCCTGGCCGTCTCCTAAGCGCCGCCCTCCTGGCTTTCAGCCTCATTGCCCTGTCCGCCTGCGAGGATCAATCGGCGAAAGAAGCAAGGCTTCAGGAATCCGTCGTCAGCCTTCCCGCGCAGGAAGAGGCGCTTCCCGCCCAGGAAAGCGTCTTGCAAGAAGACGTTGTTCCACAAGACGAAACGGTTTCACCGGACGAAACTTTTCCGCCGGAAGGGACGGTTTTCGCGCGCCAGCTTCCGCCCGAAGCCCGGCAGACGCTGGCGCTGATTCATCAAAACGGCCCCTTTCCTTATGATCGTGACGGCATCGTTTTCGGCAATCGCGAAAAGTTGCTGCCCCTGGAGGCAAACGGCTATTACCGTGAATACACCGTGCCTACGCCCGGGGCCAAGGATCGCGGCGCGCGCCGCATCGTGTGCGGCGGCGAAAAGCCATCGGCTCCCGAGCGTTGCTACTACAGCGCGGACCACTACCTGAGCTTTCTGTTCATCCTCGATGGGACTCTCAAGGCCGATGAAATTCCCCAACCTTGAGGATTCCGACCAAGCGGGCATCCATGTTCTCGATACGCCCGATGCGCCCGTCTGCCTGATCCGGGCCTGCGAGGCCTCGGGGCTGCCTTATTTTGTCATTGACATGGGGGATGTCGTAGACAAGGCCCAACTGCTTACGCGCTTTGCCGAAGCGCTGAAATTTCCCGATTATTTTGGGCACAACTGGGATGCGCTCTACGATGCGCTATGCGACCGGGCGTGGCTCGGCAATCGCGGCCTCGCGCTCCATCTGACGCACACGGCCTCCTTTGAAAAACGCGCCGCCGACGATTGGCTGACCCTCCATGAGATTCTCGAAGCGGCGATCGACGACTGGCGCGGCGTAAAGCGGCCCTTCTGGGTATTTGTCGATGGTGCGAAAGCCTGCGCGTCATGAGCGCCGCTCAAGGCAGCGCAAGGCGTAGCCGGATAGGGCCGCAGCGCCAGGCGGCCCTTCTTTTCGGCGAACTATTGGCGCAGCTTGGCAAACGCCGCCGCCATCGCGTTGCCGGCGGGCGGCGGGGCGTTGTGGCGGGCTTGCTGGCGCGATAGCGGCGCGCCGCGCGGGCTGCCCGCATCGGCGCTGCGGCCGCCGCCTTGGCCACCTCTGCCATCTTTGCCGGGTTCGTCGCTCATGCGCAGCGTCAGCGCGATGCGCTGGCGGGCGAGATCGACGTCGAGCACCTTGACCTTGACCACTTGACCGGCCTTGACCACGTCGTGCGGGTCCTTGACGAAGGTATTGGACAGCGCCGAGATGTGCACCAGGCCGTCCTGATGCACGCCGATATCGACGAAGGCGCCAAAGGCGGCGACATTGGTGACGACGCCTTCGAGAATCATGCCGGGCCGTAAATCCTTGACCTCGGTGACGCCCTCGCTGAAGGTCGCCGTCTTGAATTCCGGGCGCGGATCGCGACCGGGTTTTTCCAGTTCGCGGAAAATGTCCTGTACCGTGGGCAGACCAAAGCGCTCGTCGGTGTATTTGGCGGCATCAAGGCCCTTCAGCGCGCGGCTGTCGCCGAGAATGTCCTTGATCGGCCTCTTCAGGTCCACGACGATTTTCTCGACCAGGGGGTAGGCTTCCGGGTGCACCGAGGAGGCGTCGAGCGGGTTGTCGCCATTGGCGACGCGCAGGAAGCCCGCGGCCTGCTCGAAGGTCTTGTCGCCCAGACGCGGCACCTTTTTCAATTCAGCGCGCGACTTGAACGCGCCGTGCGCGTCGCGGTAGCCGACGATATTGGCGGCCAGACCGGCATTCAGCCCGGAGATGCGGGTCAGGAGCGGGGCCGAGGCGGTATTGACATCGACGCCGACGGCATTGACGCAATCCTCGACCACGGCATCGAGCGAGCGGGCGAGCCGGGTCTGCGACACGTCGTGCTGGTACTGGCCGACGCCGATGGATTTCGGCTCGATCTTGACGAGCTCGGCCAGCGGGTCTTGCAGGCGGCGGGCGATGGAAACCGCGCCGCGCAGCGACACGTCCAGCTCGGGGAATTCACGGGCCGCGAGTTCCGAGGCGGAATAGACCGACGCGCCGGCTTCCGAGACGACGATCTTGGTCAGCCGCGCTTCCGGGTGGCGCTTGATCACGTCCTGCACCAGCTTGTCGGTTTCGCGGCTGGCCGTGCCGTTACCGATGGCGATCAAGGTCACGCCATGCTTGGCGGCCAGCCGGGCGATGCTCGACATGGCCCCGGCCCAGTCGTTCTTCGGTTCGTGCGGGTAAATGGTGTCGGTGGCGAGCAGCTTGCCGGTGGCATCGACGACGGCGAGTTTGCAGCCGGTGCGGATGCCGGGGTCGATGCCCATGGTCACATGCTGGCCAGCGGGCGCGGCGAGCAGCAAGTCCTTGAGATTCTTGCCGAAAATGCGGATGGCTTCTTCCTCGGCGCGTTCGCGCAATTCGCCCACCAGTTCGAGTTCGAGATGGGTATAGACCTTGACCTTCCAGGTCCAGCGCACGGTGTCGGCCAGCCATTTGTCGGCCGGGCGGTTTTTGTTGGCGATGCCGAAGCGGGCGGCGATGCGTTGCTCGCAGGGATTTTGGGTAGACTGCGGCCCGGGCTTGACGGCCTCCTCATTCAATTCGGAATCGAGCACCAGCGCGAGATTCAGAAAGCCTTCGTTTCGCCCGCGCAACAGCGCCAGCGCGCGGTGCGAGGGCATGTCGATGATGGCCTCGGCGAAGTCGAACCAATCGCGGAACTTGGCGCCCTCGATTTCCTTGCCTTCGATCACGCTCGATTTGAGCAGACCGTGTTCCTTCAGATAATCGCGCAGCGTCTGCAAAAGTTGCGCGTCCTCGGCGAATTTTTCCATCAGGATCTGGCGCGCGCCATCGAGCACGGCTTTGGCATCGGCGAAGCCGGCCTCGGCATTGAGATATTTTTCGGCCTCGATCTCGGGCGTCAGCTCGGGATTTTCCAGGAGCGCCAGGGCGAGCGGCTCGATGCCGGCCTCGCGGGCGATCTGCGCCTTGGTGCGGCGCTTTTGCTTGTACGGCAGGTAGAGGTCTTCCAGGCGCTGCTTGGTTTCGGCCGCCTCGATTT
>CAZFHE010000043.1:0-14576 GCA_964518615.1 uncultured Dechloromonas sp.
CAAGAGATCGAAGAAAATCTTGCGCGCTTCCGGATCGAGATTGGCGGCCGGCTCGTCCATCACCAGCACCTTGGCGTCGCGGCCCAGCGCGATGGCGATCAGGAGTTTCTGCTTCATGCCGCCCGAGAGGCGGACGAATTGCCGGGTCCGGATGGCATCGACATCGAGCCCCAGGCGCTTGGCGATGGCATGGATGCGTTCCGGCCGGGTGCCGCACAGCGAGGCCGAAAAGTCGATCAACTGGCCGACCGGCATTTTCAGGGGCGGCGGCAATTGCGGCACGAAACCGATATTGCCGAGCACGGCGGTGCGGTGGCTGCGCGGATCGAGGCCGGCGACACTGACTTTGCCCTCAAAGGTGTATTGACCCAAGAGGCAGCGGATCAGGGTGGTCTTGCCCGCGCCGTTGGAGCCGATCAGGGCGATGCGCTCGCCAAGACCGATGTTGAGATCAATGCCGTCGAGCACCCGGACGCGGCGGAAAGTCTTGGCGAGATGGGTGAATTGGATCATGGGCGGATTATAGGAAAGGGGCCGTCGGCTGGCATTGAACCTGAGTCAAAATTTTCCGGCTGGCGGATTCTCAGGCCCGGCGGGCCTTACGGGCCGCGCCGGAATGTTTCGCCCGGCTTGCCGGCGACATGCATTATGCCGCGCAGCGCCCGGCGGCGATACCCCTGGCCGCATCGCGCCTGGACGCTTGCCCGAGCGGCGGGATTCAGGCATCCCGCTCGCCGACATCGAGCGAAAAAACCTTCGGATCGTCGCCATGTTCCAGCAACAGAGAGCGCACGCGCGCCTGCCAGAGTTCGCCAAAGCGGCGGCGCTGGGCGGCATCCGCTTCGCCCGAGAGGCATTGGCGCAGTAATTGCGGCAGCGCCGGGTCCGCTGGAATGAGGCCGATATCGCAGGCAATATCCACCCGCCGCCCGCTATCCAGACGGATAAAGCGCAATTCGCGCGGCAAGGCGGCGGAAAATCGCAGCATGCCCTGACGCCGGAAACGGCCGCCGATTCCCTTGAAGCCGCCCTCGCCGGCCGCGCCGGTCAACAGCGACACGACGCTCGCGATAACGCCGGTGACGCCCTCATCGCAAGCGCCTCGCAATTCGACCCGGATATCGCCCCGGCGCGGCAATTCGGCTTCGTACAAGGCCGCCAGGGCCAGGCGGCTCATATTCCAGGCGGCGGCCACGGTGGGACAGGAATGGCCGGCCAGTTTGACGGCGTCGAGATAGCGGTATTCCAGAACGCCCTCCTCGCTGACGCCCAGGAATTCGGCCAGAGGGTCGACCAGGCGGATGACCGGGAGCCGATCGAAGAAAGCCGGATAATTCATCATTCGGAAGGCTTGGCGGAGGGTGGATCATCCACGGCATCATCGACGACAATGCCCCAGTCGCCCCATTGATACCAGTCCTCGCCCAGCATCTCGGCCGGATGCTGGGTGCGGCCCGAGCCATTGCCGCATTGCAGCGCATCGGCCGCGCAATACTTGTCGCAACCCCAGCAGGTCCGCTCGGGATGCCTGGGATTCAACGGAAATTTCTTGGCCATTTCCGGTGATTGGAATGAGGCGGGTTTTTTGCTCATACCCCGAATTGCCTGCGGTATTTGATGAAGCCTTTTTTCGCCCCTCCCGCGAAGCCCAGCTTCTCGAAGAAGCGATGCGCCTCCCCGCGCCCGGCGCCGCTAAGCAGCATGATTTTGGAACACTGCGCGGCCAGACAGTAGTGCTCCACCTCCCGCATCAGCGCAGCGCCGATGCCCGAGGCGCGACACGCGGAGGAAACAACGATGTTTTCAAGCACCGCGAAGGGCTGGCTCCGGAACATGACATCCAGGCACAATGAGACAAGAACCGTGCCAAGCACGACGCCTTCCGCTTCGGCGACGAAAAGCGCGGTGCGCGCATCCCGCGCCGCTTCGGCAACCCGCTCCGGCAAGACCGAAACGCCGGGACTGCTCACCAGCTCCCGATACAGCGCCTGTATCGCCGCGGCATCCTGGCTTTCCGCTCTCCTGATGGATAGGCGGGGCATTGGCTTCGTAAAATGACGGTGGGAGGCGCTCATTTCATTCCTACACGCTTTCGCGGCGAATGTAGCATTCATGACAGAGCGTTCCAGCGCCGTCCGGCCATCCTCACCCAAACTTAAACAAAATCCCAAACCCGGCGCGGGGGTAGTTCCAGTCTACATTGCGATATTCATCGCAGACCACGCGGCAGGTGCCGCATTCGAGGCAGCCGTCGGTGATCAGGCCGATGCGTTTGTCGTCGAACGACCAGCAGCCCGCCGGGCAGCAATAGACGCAGGACTGGGTGCGGCAGCGTTCGTTGCAGATTTCGGGATCGCGGATTTTGATGTGGGGGCGGTCGGCGTCGACCCGGTAACGGTTCTGGTAGAGCTTTTCTTCAACTTTCATCATGCTTTTTCTCCTAGCGGGTGGCGCGCCAGAGGCGGAAGGCATCGCCCAAGAGGCCGAACAGGGATCGCCGTTCGCGGAAGGCGGTAAAGATTTCCTTTTCCTTGGTTTCTTTGTCGCGGCCATCGACCGAGAAGAAATTGAATGCCGCCTGATTGAAGAGCCCCGGATAATCGGCCACGAATTGCCGCTGACGATCGAGCATGGCGGGAATCTTGCGGTATTTTTTCAGATCCTTCATGACGAAGCTCTCATCTAACCGTGCCTGGTAGCGGGCCAGGTTGGAGGCGCTGGCGGGTTTGCCCTCGGCAAAGAGTTCGAGCAGGGTTTCGGCGGCCATGCGGCCGGTGGTCATGGCGAGATTGGAGCCTTCGCGATGCACCGCGTTGAGAAAACCTGCGGAATCGCCGACCAGCATCCAGCCTTCGCCGTAGAGCTTGGGCAGCGCATCGTAGCCGCCTTCGGGCAAGAGATGGGCGGCGTATTCGCGGGTTTCGCCGCCGGCGATCAGCGGCGCGACGGACGGGTGGCGTTTGAGTTTTTCGAGCAGCTCGACCGGCGTGGTCTGCTGATTTTTCATGTCGGAGAGCATGCAGCCCAGGCCGACCGAGATGGAATCCTTGTTGGTGTACAGAAAGCCGGTGCCGACCATGCCTTCGGAAATGCTGCCGAACATTTCGATGACCGCGCCTTCCTGACCGTTCAGGTTGAAGCGGGCGTCGATGGTTTCCTTGGGCATGAAGATGACTTCCTTGACCCCCAGCGCCACCGCCGCCGGCGAAATGTCCTCGCGCAGGCCAGCGCGGCTCGCGACCAGGGAGTTGACGCCATCGGCCAGGATCACCGCATCGGCGTAGATGCGGCCATTGTCGCGATCCACATTGACGCCGATAACGCGGCCATTTTCGTCCTTCAACAATTCGGTGACGGTCATTTCGCACAGCACCAGAGCGCCGGCCTGCTGCACCTGATCCGAAAACCACTTGTCGAAGCGGGCGCGGATGATGGTGTAGCGATTGCCCGGCTGCTGGTTGTACTGGTCGGAACGAAAATGGGTGCCGAGGTGCGATTGTGCCTCCATCAGCCACATCCGCTGCTCGACCACGTGGCGTTCGAGCGGCGCGGAGTCGCGAAAATCGGGAATGATTTTTTCCAGCGCGTCGGCATAGAGAATGGCGCCCTGCACATTCTTGGAGCCGGGGTATTCGCCCCTTTCCAGTTGCAGGACCTTCTTGCCGGCCTTGGCCAGCGTGTAGGCGGCGGCGTTGCCGGCCGGGCCCGCGCCGACGACGATGACGTCGAATTTTTCAGTGGATGTGTTCATATTGTGTTCTCACGGCGTGCCGAGCGTTTTGCCCAAATAAGCGGCGAAGGTTTTCTGCAAGGCCGGCAGCACCTGCACGCAATCGCCGACGATGGCGTAGTGGGCGAAATCGAAAATCGGCGCGCCCGGATCGTTGTTGATGGCGATGATGCAATCGGCGGCTTCCATGCCGACCCGGTGCTGGATGGCGCCGGAAATGCCGGCGGCGATGTAGAGCGCTGGGCGCACCGTCTTGCCAGTCTGGCCGACCTGACGGTCGGCGCTGATCCAGCCGGCGTGAATCGCCGCCCGGGATGCGCCGACTTCGGCCCCCAGGGTCTTGGCCAGATCCCAGACCAGCTTGAAGTTCTCCGCCTTGCCCAGGCCCTTGCCGCCGGAAACGATCATTTCGGCATAGGGCAGTTGCGGCTTGCCGGACTGGTCATCGGGCAGAAAATCGAGAATCTTGGTCACCACGTCGGTTTCGACCAGATGCGGATCGACATCGACAATCAGGCCGCTGCGCTCCGGCTGCGCTTCCGGCATCGGCATCACGCGATGGCGCACCGTGGCCATCTGCGGCCGGTAATTGAGCGTCACGATGGTGCATAGCAGGCTGCCGCCGAAGGTGGGCCGCGTCGACAACAGGCAACGATCCTCCGGGTCGATGGCGAGTTCGGTACAGTCGGCGGTCAGGCCGGTTTTCAGCGTGGTCGCCACCGAGCCAGCCAGATCGCGGCCCAGCGTGGTCGCGCCGAGCAGCATGATTTCCGGCTTGAACTGATTGACCAGATCGGTCAGCGCCTGGGTGAAGGGCACATTGCGGTAATCGGCCAGCACCGGGCTTGCGACGCGATAACAACGGTCCGCCCCATAGGCGAAAGCGGCCTCGCACTGCGCCTGGAGTTCCGGGCCGGGCGCGCCCATGACGACGCCGCACAGTTCGACGCCAAGCTGGTCGGCCAGCTGACGCCCCTGCCCCATCAATTCCCAGGACACCGGGTGCACATGGCCGCGCTCGCTCTCGACCAGAACCCAGACGCCCTTGTAATTGAGCAGATCGCCTTCCAGCTTGACCTTGCGTTTCTTGATCGGCTTATCCGTCTTGGCATTACTCATGGCTTGCTCCACTATGCTTCGCGTCCCCGTGGCCGATGGCCTTGTGGCGTTCCAGTTCCTTGCCGACCTTCGGGATGGCGGCCAGCACTTTCTCCAGCAGCGTGTCGGTCGCGGATTGCGGCGTCGCCGGGTCGAAGGCGATCTGCTGCGCCTTCTCGGCCCGAGGCGTCGGTCCGAAAACGCGGCTGACGATGGTCGGGCTGCCCTTCAAGCCGACTTTCTTGAGATCCTCGATGCCCGCCGATTGGCGGTCCCAGGTGCGAATTTCGGCGCGCGCCGCGCGGAACATGTCGGGCGCGGAGCCGAAGCGAATCTCGTTCGTGCCTTCGAGCATGGTGATCAGCGCCGGCATCCGGGTTTCCAGCAACTGCACGCCGCCTTCCGCCCGCCGCTCGACCTGGATTTTCCCGCCGACCCGGTCGACCAGGACGATTTTCGAGACATAGGTCAATAGTTCCAGATCGAGGCGCTTGGCAATGCCCGGCCCGACCTGGGCGGTGTCGCCGTCGATGGTCTGCTTGCCGGTAAATACCAGATCGACCGGCGCTTCCCTGGAGAGCATGGCGATGGCCGAGGCCAGCACATAGGAGGTGGCCAGCGTGTCGGCCCCGGAAAAAATCTTGTCGGTAATCAGCACCGCCTCGTCGCAGCCGTAGGACAGCGCCTTGCGCAGCGCCACGGCGGCGGGCGGCGGCCCCATGGTGATGACGGTGACCTTGCCGCCATGCGCGTCGCGGATGCGCAAGGCTTCCTCGATGGCGAACAGATCGTAGGGATTGATGATGGCAGGCACGCCTTGGCGCATGATGGTATTGGTCACCGGATGCACCCGGATATGAGTGCTGTCCGGAACCTGCTTGATGCAGACGACGATATTCATGATTTCATTCAGGCTTGCAGTAATGAAAAGGGTTGGAGGTGTGCGGTTTCAGGGTTCAAAACGGTAACCGACGCCGATTTCGGTCAGGATATGCCGGGGCTGCGCCGGGTCGGCCTCGATTTTCTGGCGCAGATGACCGACATAGACGCGCAGATACTGGTGATTCTCGACCGCCTTGCCGCCCCAGACCTGGCCCAGCAGATGGCGATGGGTCAGCACCCGGCTCGGATTGGCGGCGAGAAAAACCAGCAGACGGTATTCAATCTGGGTCAGGCGCAGCGCCTCGCCATTACGGCTGACGCTGCGATTGACGCAATCAATGGAAAAGTCGCCGAAGCGAATCAGCGGATCGGGCAATGGCGTGCCGGGCAGGCGGCGGCGCAACAGGGCGCGCACCCGGGCGAGCAGTTCCCCGACGCCGAAGGGCTTGCCCAGGTAGTCGTCGGCCCCGGCATCGAGGGCGTCGATTTTGCTGGTTTCCTGCGTGCGCGCCGACAGGATCAAAATAGGAATATTCGACCAGGCGCGGTAGTCGCGGACGAAATCGACGCCATCGCGATCAGGCAGGCCCAGATCGAGAATGACCAGATCCGGCCGCCGCCCGGCGGCTTGGACGGCGGCATGGGCGGCGGTGCCGGCCTCGCAGACCACAAAGCCCTCGCCTTCGAGCGCGGCGACGACGGCCTCGCGAATCTGGCGCTCGTCCTCGACGACCAGGATGGTTTCCGGCGCGCTCATGGCGCGGCCTCGGCGGTGTCGAAACAGGGCGGCGTGCCGAGCGGCAGCGCGATGCGGAAGCAGGAGCCGCCAGCGCTGCGGTTATGCGCCGACAGGCTGCCGCCATGAGCGCTGATGATGGTCTTGGCGATGGAGAGTCCAAGGCCGATGCCGGGCAGATCGGATTCGGCCTTGCCGCGCTGGAAGCGGTCGAAAAGCTTGTCCATGGTTTCTGGCGCGAGGCCCGGCCCCGCGTCGCAAACCTCGATTTCCATCGTCTCGCCGACGCATCCGGCATGAATTTCGATGGGCGTATCGGCCGGCGCGTACTTGATGGCGTTCTCGATCAGATTCCACAGCACGCGCTCGACCAGCACCGCGTCGATATTCACCGGCGGCAGATCGGAGGGCAGATCGACGGTGATTTCGCGCTCCTTCCACTGCGCCTTGACGAGTTGCAACGTAGCGCCGACAACCTCGTCGATGGGCTGCCAGGCGGTGTTGAGTTCCAGCTTGCCAGCGCTCAGCTTGGCCATGTCGAGCAGCTTGGTCATCTGCTGGCTGATCGACAGCGCCCGGTCGCGGATGCCTTCGAGCATGTGCCGCTGCCGTTCCGGCGAAATTTTGCCGAGACTGACCGTTTCGGCCATGCCGACCAGGGCCGTCAAAGGGGTGCGCAAATCATGCGATAGCGCCGCCAGAATCGAGCTGCGCAGGCTTTCCGAGGCATTTTGCAACTCGCTCAAACGGGCGTGCTCGGCATAATGCGCCCGCTCCAGGGCAACGGCGACAACCGAGGCCGCCGTCTCGATGAACTGCACCGCATCCTGGCTGCCCAAGCGGCTGGAGCCCACCTCGAAGCCGAAAACGCCGGATACCCCCATCGGCGTCGCCAGAGGCACCAGCGCATGAAAGCGGTCATTGCCGGCGGGACGGGAAATGATCTCGCGGCGCTCGGCGCATTCGCGCACCTGTTTCGGGATGTCCGCCTGCTCGTCCTGATAATCTTCCGGGAAATAAATGCGGATATTGCTGGCATCGAGCAAGCGAATATAAAAATCGCGGGCCGCGGCGATCACCGCTTGCCGATCCGGCGCGCCGGCCAGCCCCTGCCCCAGGTCGTACAGCATCGCGTGCTCGCGCGAGCGTTGCACGGCATAGTCGGCGGTGCGCTTCATGCGCGCAGTCATGTGGCCGACCAGGAGCGCCACCGACAACATCAGCAAGGCCGTGACCAAATTGGCGGGCTCGGTGATGGCCAGCGAAAAATGCGGCGGCACGAAGACATGGGCAAAGCACAGCGAGGCGATCAGCGAGGCCAGCACGGCGGCCCCGGAACCAAAGCGGATGGCGACCGCCACCACGCAGAGCACATAGAGCAGCGCCGCGTTGGAGAGGTCGAGCATCAAATGGAAAGGGGCGAGCGCCGCCGTTTCCAGCAAGGGCGCGGCAAGCGCCCAGAAATAACCGACGAGGAGTGAACGGAGGGCCGTGTTGGCGGGAAATTTCATTGCCGCGCAATACTAGGGAGGGCGGTATAAAAAAGCTATCAAAACCGGCGCTTGAGAAGCGCCGAGCAGAGAAGGGCGCTCGACGCTCAGTCAGCCGGCAGCGCCCGCCGGTACAGCGCCCGGCCGGCATAGGCCAGCCAGGGCAAGCTCAGCGGCAACAGCGGCAACAGTAGGCAACTGCCGATGATGATGATCCCCAGCAGCATCGCCCACAACATGGCCGGACCGACATTGCCGAACACGATGCGGACGCTGGCCGCCACCGCCTCGACGAGGCCGGCGCGCCGCTCGCACAAAAGCGGCACGGCGAAAGCCGACACGGCATACTGCATGAAGGCCACGATCAGTCCGGAGACGCCGCCCCACCACAGAAAGCGGACGATGCCCCAGGGATCGTCCGGCAATGCGAAAAGCCTCACCGGCTCGCCGCCGACCATGTAGCTATAGAGAATGGCGGCATCGGTAATGAAAATGATGAATAGCAGCGCGCAGACCAGGGCCAGCGCCCACAAGGCCGGCGCGGCGCGGCTAAAGCCGGCCAGCGCCGCCCCCAGGCCGACCGGCCCGCCCGCCTCGTGCGCCGCCGCGATACCGTGAAAACCCGCGAAAAAAATGGGGCCAAGCAACAAAAAAGCGCCGGCGGCGGCAATCATGAAGGGCGCCAGACCAGCGGCCAAGAGGCCGCCGAGAATCAGCGCGCCGATCACGGTAAACACCAGGGCATAGGCGATGGACGGAAAACGGGTCGCGGCGGCGAGTTGCCAGCCCTCGCGCAAGGCGGCGCGCAGGCTGGCGAGGGAAATGGGCTGAAATGAAAGGGGCTGAAATGTCATGGCGGCGAAAGATATCGGGTAGGGATCAAGGCGACTGCTCGAAGACCCGGCAAGCGCCCGCAAGATGCAGGTATTCGACCTCGGCGCCCAGCAGCGCGACGCTGCCGCTGCGGCGGTTATCGCCCGTATCGCTGAATTCGAAACGGTAGACCCGGCGCAGCCTGAGCTGTCCGGCGGCGTCGCGGGCCGGCCACAGCAAGCGGCCGGCCACGCTTTCGTCGAGGAATTGCAGCCCCTCCTCGTCGCAGGCCCGCCTCGCCGCGCGGATGCCCGCCTCGCGGGCCTTCAGGGTGTCGAACCAGAACCAGAGGGCGGCGGCGATCATCGCGATTGCCGCTATTTCGATGAAATTCATCCGCCAAGTATACGGACATGCGACACAGATCACGGAAATCGACATGGAAATGGGGGATAATCATCATGGACGGTGAGGATCACGCTACCTGATTGACAATATGACAATTTCGCTTCTGCGCCTGCGCCTGCTCATGCCCTTCTCCTTGCCGCTGGCCAACGACGAGTCGGAGCCGATTGTCAGTAGATTGCCGGCCGCCGCCAGCGCGCCGGCGGGCCGCGTGATCGCCCATATCAGCGATGTGCTGCTGCCGCGAATCATTCGCGTGAGAAGCCTGCCGCAACGTTTCCAACAGCTGGAGGCAGCTAGCCAGGAAGCCGAGCCGGCGCTGGCCGAAATCGAACAGCAGACCAATGCCGCGCCGCTGCCGTTGGCGGCGGATATTCAGAACGCCACCCTGTTGGCCGACAATCTGATCAAGCGCCTGGCCCAATGCTATGGCGGCATCGCCCGCAGCGTCGTCAAGCACCGGGGCAGCGAACCGGCCTCCTTGTTCTACCAATCCGCCCAGCGCGTCATGGCCATGCTGGCCCGTCGCCAGTTGCTGGCCTATCGCGCCTCTTCCTTGCCCTCATCCAGTTCCTGGCGGCAGTTGCCTGCCCTCTACCGCATGACCTGCGACCCCAGCCTGCAAGCGCTCAATGGCGACACCGCGCCGATCGAGCACGAATACCTCGGCGCGCTGCTGCTCGCCTACCTCGATCCCCCACGCCAAGCGCGCGGCGATCTCGACCTGATCCACGACTGCGCCCGGCAATTGGCCGCCTATGCCGTGGTCAGCGAGGCGAGCATCGAAACCCTGCTCCGGCAGACGGCCGAGGCCCGCTTCCTGGTCTGTTCCGAGGAGGGCAACCCCGGCCTGCCGCTCTCGCGCCTGGCCGCCAACACCCCGCTGGCCGGCAGCCTGCTGGTGGATTTCAGCCAGGCGCTGGCGGCCATCGACCGCAATCTCTCCCGCCAGCCGGGCAAGCCGGTACAGCCCGAGTTGGCCGCCCCGCCGGCCCTGCTGCAAGCCCTGCGGGTCGCCCTTTGTGGGCGCCGAGCTCGCCGCTTCACCCGTACCCGCCTCTTCCCGCACGCCGATCTGGTCGGCGGCCTCGACGCGGTAATTCACTTTCTCGACGGCAACACCTATACCCGGCGCGCCCTCGACGCGCCGGGCTTGATGCCCGGCGGACCGACTTTTGCCACCAGCGAATGGTTGCTGATTGACGAAAGTCCGGACGGTTTCCGGGTGCGTTTCGTTCGCGGCGACCAGAGCCATTTGAGCGCGGGCCAGGTGGTCGCCCTGCAACCGCGCGAATCGAGCCGCATCCATGTCTGCCTGGTGCGCCGCGCCGTCACCGTACACAATCACCTGGAACTCGGCTTGCAACTCTTGTCGCCTCAGGTCAGCGTCGTCGCGCTGCCCAAAGGCGGCCACGCCATCTTCCTGCACAGCCTGCCGGCCTTCGGCTCCTATGCCGGCCTGATCGCCCTGCCAGGCGCACTGCGCGGCCAGCAGCGGCTGGATCTCAAAGTGCACGGCCACCCTATCGAGCGGCGCATCGGCCGGGTGCTGGAGGCCAATGAGGCGCTAGAATTCGTCGCCCTCGAACCGCTTTCCCGCTGATTCCCCGATGCTCAGTTACCGCCATGCCTTTCACGCCGGCAACCACGCCGACGTGCTCAAACACCTGATCCTGGTCCGCATCGCCCGCTACCTGGGCGAAAAGCCGACGCCTTTCTGGATTGTCGACACCCATGCCGGGGCCGGACGCTATGCGCTGGATTCCGAATACGCGAGCAAACTGGCCGAGTACCGAGACGGCATCGGCCGCCTGTGGGATGCCAAGGATTTGCCGCCGGCCGCCGCCGACTATGTCGATCTCGTCCGCAGCCTGAACCCGGATGGCCGCCTGCGCCACTACCCCGGCTCGCCGTGGCTCTCCAGCCAGTTGCTGCGCGATGGCGACCGCCTGCGCCTCTTCGAGCTGCACAGCAGCGATGTGAAACTCTTGCAGGAATGCTTTCGCGGCAGCGGGCGGCAGGTCGCGATCACCGCTGGCGACGGCTTCGCGGGCCTCAAGGCCGTGCTGCCGCCGCCCCCGCGGCGCGGCCTGATACTGATCGACCCCTCTTACGAGACGCGCGACGACTACGCCAAGGTAATCAAGGGCCTGCAAGAAGCCCTGCAACGCTTCCCGACCGGCGCCTACGCGCTGTGGCACCCGCTGCTGACAAAGCCGGAAGCGCAGAAACTGCCCGCCCGCCTGCGCTCGCTGGGCGCTGCCAACTGGCTGCACGCCACGCTGCAAGTCAACGCGCCCTCCCGGGAAGGCTTCGGCATGCACGGCAGCGGCATGTTCATCATCAACCCGCCATGGACGCTGAAAAAAACCTTGCAGGACACCCTGCCCCAGGTCGCGGCGCTGCTCGCCCAGGGCGACGGAGCGGGCTTTACGCTGGAAGGCGAGTCAAGCTGACGCCAAGCTAACCCGGCGGCGACGCCGTCCGGGTTGAACGCGATATGGGCGACGGCTATGAGCGGCCCGGCTGCCATTCAGGATATGCGGGGATGTGCGAGCCATACTCAAGCCACGAAACCTCATGCGATTTCCAGATCTGAAATGCTGGCTTTTGCCCTGGGTCGTCATCCAGCGTCGCAACGCGCAAGGTGACTTGGTCTTGTCCCGTGCGCTGTGCCATCAGATGAGTGCCGCAGTTTGAGCAAAAATAGCGGGTTTTACCGGGAGATGACTCAAACGCCTTCAGTTGATCCTGGCCTCGAAGCCAACGGAAATGCTCATGTTTTACGCCGGCGCCCGTATTGAACGCAGCCGCGTGCGATTTGCGGCAGGTACGACAAGAGCAATGGCTGATTAGAGAATCAAGCTGGCGTATTTCATACGCCACCGCGCCACAACAACAACTGCCTCTCAGCATTTTTAATACCTTTGGATGAAGTGACGAATTGGATTCAGCCCAACTCGGTGTACTTGGCGCGCGAGCCGCGGGCCTTGGCGACCGGGTATTTCTCCGCGTTCTTGCCGAGTTTGGCGCGGGCCGCCGCCAGCAGGTCGATGCCGGCGGCATCGGCGATCAGCAAGAGGTAGAAGAGGATATCCGCGCATTCGTCGCGCAAGGCCAGGGCGCTGGCCGCATCGGCCGGCAGCGCGGCAATCTCGGCATCGCTTTTCCATTGCGTCAGTTCGAGCAACTCGGCGGCTTCGAGATTGAGGGAGACGATCAAATTGCGCAGCGAATGGAACTGTCGCCAGTCGCGGGCATCGCGAAAGGCCAGCAATTCGGCGGTCAGGGCGTTCAGGTCGGACATCGGCGTTTCCTCGGCGGCAAGGCATGGATGATGCCACAGGGCGAAAGCGCGGGAATGAGCGCTTTCGCCGCCAAAAGCGCCCCGGATCAGCGCTCGAGAATCTCTATCCCTTGGCGGCGCAGCCAGTCGCGGTCGAGTTCCCAGTGCACGCGCCCGATGCCGGGCTGGGCCAGGACAATGTCCTTGGCTTCGTCCTGCACCTGCCCGAGCAGGCGCTCGACGGCGATGAACTCCGGGTTGTTGGGGTCCTTGACATTGATGTTCGGGTAAAGGACGCCGAGCATGCGAAAGGCCGGCGCGTCGAAATTGCGCGGCGTCGACATCACCGCCGTATCGCCTTCGACGCGCAGCACCCGAAAAGGATAGGGATAGTTGCGCAGGCGCTCGCTGGCCTGGCTCGCGATGATGTCATTGAGTTCGCGGCTGCGCGCGTCCGGGCGGCGGATTTCCCAGTCGAGCGCGACCAGAAGCGCGACGGCGAGCAATAGCCATTGCCAGGGTTTGATTGGCCGAATACGCATGAAACCTCCCTCGGATAGCCGCCCCGCGGACGGCCGGCACAGCGTAACATGAGCCTTCCGGCCATCGGCTTCATTTGCCAAGGAGACGCAATGCCCCTATATCAGCTCGGCGGCAAGACGCCGCAACTCGGCGCCCAGGTCTGGGTTGCCCCCAATGCCACGGTGATTGGCGACATCCGCCTCGGCGACAAGGCCTCGGTGTGGTGGAACGCCATTTTGCGCGGCGACAATGATCCGATCCATATCGGCGACAACAGCAATATCCAGGATGGTTCGATGTTGCACACCGACGAAGGCATACCGATGCATATCGGGGCCAATGTCACCGTCGGCCACCTGGTCACGCTGCATGGCTGCACGGTTGGCGATGGCAGCCTGATCGGCATCGGCTCGGTGATTCTCAACCGGGCGGTGATCGGCAAGGAGAGCATCGTCGGCGCCAACAGCCTGATCCCGGAAGGCAAGGCGTTTCCCGAGCGCTCGCTGATTGTCGGCTCGCCGGGCAAGGTGGTGCGCCAGTTGACCGATGAGGAAGTGGCCCGGCTGCGGGCCTCGGCGGCGCATTACGTGGCCAATGCCGCCCGTTACCGCGAGACGCTGACCGAGCTGGGCGCGCGGTAAACGACGACGCGGGGCCAAAGCCCCGCGTTTTCATCCCTTTGGCGGCGACTCAGACGGCGCTGGCGAGATTGGACAGCGTGACGTTGCTAAAACTTTCCACGACCTTCTGCAAGCCGATTCGCGCCCGCAGATTGATGATCAGCGGCGCGCGCAGATTGGGGAAAATGCCGGCCTTGCCATCGACTTCCTTCTTGAACAACACCTGCATCACCACCACGTCCTCGGGAGCCGGCGATTGCAGCAGCGCCGATTCGGCATCGCTCAATTGCAACTCGTAATGAAAACCGAGCGTGGTCGGATCGACGATTTGCAGGGCCAGCCCCGGCTCGTCCAGCGATTGCAGCGTGAAGCTCGCGCCCTGCGCATCTTCCTGGATCAGCGTGTAGCGCCGGGAATTCTCGAAGGCGACCAGGCCCTCCGGAAAGTTGATGATTTTTTCCGGATCGACCTCGATGGCGCCAAACAAATAGGTATCGACTTTCATGTCATTTCTCCCCGAGTAATAAGCGTGCCGGCGATGCTACACCAATCGCCCGGCGGTTGTAATTTACTTCTCAACTACGGCATCATTCCCCCCTTTTTTCGCCGCGCCGCTCATCATGCTTCTCCCCATCGAACACCGCATCGCCGACGAACTCAAGGTTCGCCCGTCCCAGGTCAAAGCCGCCGTCGCCCTGCTCGACGAAGGCGCGACCGTGCCCTTCATCGCCCGCTACCGCAAGGAAGTCACCGGCGAACTCGATGACACGCAATTGCGCATGCTGGCCGAGCGCCTCTCTTATCTGCGCGAACTGGAAGAGCGCCGCGCCGCCGTGCTCTCCAGTATCGAGGAACAGGGCAAGCCGACGCCGGAACTCAAAGCCGAAATCGAGGCGGCCGAAACCAAGCAGCGCCTGGAAGACCTCTACCTGCCGTACAAGCAAAAGCGCCGCACCAAGGCGCAGATCGCCCGCGAGGCCGGCATCGAGCCGCT
>CAZFHE010000044.1:0-1674 GCA_964518615.1 uncultured Dechloromonas sp.
AAAGCGGGGCGATCTATGTCTGAACATCACCGAATGGCCGGTCGATGTCAGCGAGATGGACTTGCGCCTGGGAAAAGGCTCACCTACCGGAAAGGCCGGAAAAATGGCCGCGCTTGAAGCTGTCGGCCTGGCGAAAAGTGAAGATGCCGAGGAACAAGGTAGTGACATCTTCGGCAAGCCGACCGGAAGGACATTCAAGGTCAAGCGTTACACCCTGACCGATTCGGCCAAGCCGTTCCAGCAGACGAAGGAAGTAAAAAGCTTTGGCCTGAACGGCACGACCAAGAAAACGCAGACCGACCTCTGCTGGGGCAAAAAAGCGCTCGACAAAGTGGTGAAGTGGGAAGGCCCAATGAAATTGGGCGACTATCAGGAAGCCCGCGTGAGCTATCAATACAAGATCGCAGGGCTGGCCGATTGGGCGAAGAAGCCGGAATTTCAGGCGGCCTTCCCCCATGCCGGCCAGATCATTGAGAACGCCGGCAAAGAGGCAGAACAACACGGCGTTAAGCTGACCAGCGCGGGCTGGGAAGCCCGGGGATTGGATGACTGACTCTCAACGAAGGAAAGAGAAAAATGCGCTTGCTGATTGCTTTGATTTTTCCGTGGCTGACCTTCTTCACGATTGGCCGACCGATTGCTGGCATCGTTTGCCTGATCCTCCAGGTCAGTCTGTTTGGTTGGCTGCCGGCGACAATCTGGGCCGTGTACGCCTTGAGCCAGTACAAGACTGACAAAAAGATTGAAAAGGCGCTTTCCCAGCGAACTTGATCTAGAAAGGCAGCTTCTCGGGGCCGGGCTTCGATTGGATTTTTCGCGCCTATTGCGTTCCGTCAGAACCCGGACCCGATTCAGCTTCATATCCGCACTTCATTCGCCGAACCAGCTTGCATCAGCATCGCCAGCCATCTGTCATGGCCTTGGCTTTATGTCGCCCCCCCCCTACCCAATGACGCGCCTTGATCCACAGCGAATCAAGGCTCATCTTTTAGAATCCAGCGCTACGCCGCCGGCAATGGCCGGGCGAGCAGCCGGATATCCGCGCCGATCTGGCGCAGGTCGCGGATTTGCAGTGACTGCTTGCCGTCCAGGCGCTCCAGTTCGGGCAGGTTGAAGAGGCCTGCGGCGGCGTGGCCGAGGAGGCAGGGCGCGAGATAGAGTAAGAGCTCATCGACCAGCCCGGCGCGCAGCAAGGAGCCATTGAGCTTGAATCCGGCCTCGGCATGGATTTCGTTGATGCCGCGCCGGCCCAGTTCCATCAGCAATTCCGCGAGATCGACCTTGCCTTCGGCATTGGGCAATATCACGACTTCCGCCCCGGCCGCCCGCAAGGCCGCCATTTTCGCGCCATCGGCCACGGCGCCGGCCACCAGCACCGGCCCGCCGCCTTGCAGGATGCGGGCGTTCAGCGGCGTTTCCAGCCGGCTGTCGACGATGATCGGCAAGGGCTGACGCGGCGTGTCTACTTCGCGCACATTGAGTTGCGGATCGTCGTCCTTCACCGTGCCGATGCCGGTCAGAATCGCACAGGCCCGCGCCCGCCAGCGCTGGCCGTCGCGCCGCGCATCCGGGCCGGTGATCCATTGGCTCTCGCCATTGTTCAGCGCCGTCTTGCCGTCCAGGCTGGCCGCCGCCTTCAGGCGCAGCCAGGGCCGGCCGCGCGTCATGCGCGAG
>CAZFHE010000045.1:0-3378 GCA_964518615.1 uncultured Dechloromonas sp.
CGCCAGCGGCGCGGCGGCGCTGCCGCAAAGCGGCCGCAACGCCGCCCGAACCATCGCCAATGCCCTGCAAGCCAACCCCGCCCCAGCCGCCAATAGCCAGCGGACGGATACCGCCGTCTACCGCACCGTCACCTTCCGCGAAGCCGCCTCGGTGATCATCAATGCCGAAACCGGCGTCGTCACCGTCCGCGCCACCCAGCGCCAGCATGACCGTGTCCAGGAATTCCTGGATCGCGTTGCCAATTCCGCCCGCCGCCAGGTGCTGATCGAGGCGACCATCGTCGAGGTCACGCTCAATGACGGTTACCAGCAAGGCATCAAATGGGCGGATCTGGTGCGTGGCGGCGCTTTTTCCTTTATTGGCAACGCGCTGACCTCAGATACGCCAAACCTGACCTACACGCGCGGCGGCGACCCCGATGCCGTAGTCACCCTGCTCAATACCTTCGGCACCACCAAGGTGCTGTCGAGTCCGCGCCTGTCGGTGCTGAACAATCAAACAGCGCTCCTCAAGGTGGTCGAGGACTACGTGTATTTCAACGTCAAGGCCGACACCTTGATGGTCAACAACGCTACCGCCAACGTCAGCGCCTTGACCACCTACACCACAACCCCGCAGTCGGTTTCGGTCGGTCTGGTGATCAGCGTCACGCCGCAGATCAGCGATAGCAACGTCGTCACGCTCAATGTGCGCCCGACCATCACCTCGGTTGCCGGCGTGGTACAGGACCCCAACCCGGAACTGATAAAGAACGATGTAAAAAACAATGTGCCGGTCATCCGCACCAAGGAAATCGAATCCGTCATGCGCGTCACCAGCGGCAATATCGCCGTGCTCGGCGGCCTGATGGAAGACAAGATCGACTACCAGAACCAGCGCGTCCCCGTGCTCGGCCAGATTCCCCTGTTCGGCGAGTTGTTCAACAACCGCAACAACCAGTCGCGTAAAACCGAGCTGGTCATTTTGCTGCGTCCGGTAGTCATTCGCGATGCCAGCATTGACGGCGACTTTGCCAGCCTGCGCGGCCAGACCCCCGGCGACGACTTCTTCGCCCAGCCGAACGAAGCCCAGCCCTTCAACATTCATCCCAGTCGCTGAGGCCCGGCATGAGCCTCTTGATGGATGCCCTGAAAAAAGCGGAAGCGAGCAAGCAGGAAGCCGCCCGCCAGCAGGCCGACAAGGAGGAAGCCAGCGGACTGAGCCTGGAGCCGCTGCCCCGCGACCCGGCGAACGGCGGCCCCCGCGATACAACGGGCCACTTGCCCGATCTGGCCGCCCATCTCGATGCCGTCGACGCGGAGCTTGCCCACTCGGCGCAAACGCCGCCCCCACCTCGGCCCCAAGCGCCGGCGGCCAGCGCCGCGCCGAGTAACGGTCAGGCCATGGCCCGCAACAGTTTCGCCGCCAAGGAGACGCCGGCGGCCAGCGGCCACGGCCGGCTTTGGCTGCTCCTCGGCGGCCTGGCCTTGGCCGCTCTGCTCATCGCGGCCACCGTCTGGTACCAGGTAAGCCGTCTCAATGACAGCGGCCTCGCCGGGTGGCAGCCGCCGCCCACCGTGATCGACGCGCCATCCCTGCCCGCCGACCCGCTGCCGATTGCCGCCGCGCCGCCAGCGCCCTTGCCGCCCGCCGCACTCCTGGCACCGCCGGCCGCGCCCCCCTCGCCGGCCCCCCCGCCGCGCGCTGCGCCACCTGCCGACGCGTCCCCGAT
This sequence comes from uncultured Dechloromonas sp., assembly GCA_964518615.1. Classification (GTDB taxonomy): domain Bacteria; phylum Pseudomonadota; class Gammaproteobacteria; order Burkholderiales; family Rhodocyclaceae; genus Azonexus. The sequence continues at coordinate 1,713 of CAZFHE010000045.1, forward strand.
CCGCGTGACGCGCACCCCGCCCCGGATTGATCCCGACCTCATCCAGGCGCACACGCGATTGCAAAACGGCGATTTCCAGGGCGCGAGTCAGGCTTTCGCCCAGGTATTGCAGCGCGATCCCAACCAGACCGAGGCCTTGCTGGCCCTGGCCGCCATCGCCCAGCATCAGGGACGCCTCGATGAGGCGGAGCGCTGGCGTCAACGGGCGCTGGTCGCCGATCCGAGCGATCCGGCGGTGCAGGCGGCGGCGCTTTCTGGCCGCGCCGCTGGGGGCGATGCGCAGACGGCCGAGAGCCGGCTCAAAACCCTGCTCTCGGCCCAGCCGCAATCGGCTGAACTCAATTTCGCCCTGGGCAATCTCCTGGCCCGCCAGTTGCGCTGGGCCGAGGCGCAGCAGCATTATTTCAACGCTGTCGCGGCCGAATCCGACAATCCCGACTACCTGTTCAACCTGGCAGTCAGTCTCGACCAGTTGCGCCAGCCCCGCCTTGCCGCCCAGCATTACCGGCTGGCCCTGGAGGCCGCCGCGCGACGGCCAGCCAGTTTCGATGGCGACGCGGTGTATCGCCGCCTGGCGGATCTTTCGCCCTGAACCGATGAGCCCGTCGCTACTGCATCGCCGACCGCTCGGCCAGATTCTGATTTCCGAAGGCATCTTGTCGGAAGACCAGTTGCGCATCGCGCTGCTAGAGCAGATGAAGCACAACCAGCCGATCGGCAAGCTCCTGGTGTCGCTCGGCTTCGTCACCGAGGCGACCTTGCGCCAGGCGCTGTCGGAAAGCCTGGGCAAGCAGAGCATCGACCTGTCGCATGCGGTGGTCGATCCGCAGGCGCTGAAAATGGTGCCCCGCGAACTCGCGAAGCGCTACCACCTGCTGCCGCTCGATTACGACCAGCACCGCCAGCGGCTGACGCTCGCCATTTCGGATGTCAACGACATCGTCGGCCTCGACCGCGTGCGCGCCCTGATCGACGAGCATGCCGAAATCGAGACCCTCCTTGCCGGCGAGTCGGAAATCGACCGGGCCATCGACCAGTATTACGGCCACGAACTGTCCATCGACGGCATCCTGCACGAAATCGAGACCGGCGAAATCGACTGGAAGAGCATCTCGGCCAGCGACGATCAGTACAGCCAGCCGGTGGTGCGTCTAATCGACTCCATCCTGACCGACGCCGTCAAGCGCGAGGCTTCCGACATTCATTTCGAGCCGGAAGCCAATTTCCTGCGCATCCGCTACCGGATCGACGGCATGCTGCGGCAAATCCGCGCCCTGCATAAATCCTACTGGCCGGCGATGACGGTGCGCATCAAGGTGCTCTCGGGCATGAATATCGCCGAGATGCGAGCGCCCCAAGATGGCCGCATCGGGCTGTCGGTGTCGGGCCGGGCGGTCGATTTTCGTGTCGCGAGCCAGCCGACCATCCATGGCGAGAATATCGTGCTGCGCATTCTCGACCGGCAAAAAGGCATCGTCCCGCTCGAACGCCTCGGCTTGGCCGAGGACCACCTGCACCAGTTGAAGCTGATGATCGCCCGGCCCGAAGGCATCATCCTGGTCACCGGCCCGACCGGCAGCGGCAAGACGACGACGCTCTATTCAGTGCTCAATCACATCAACGCCGAGGGCATCCATATCATGACCCTCGAAGACCCGGTCGAATA
>CAZFHE010000046.1:0-5121 GCA_964518615.1 uncultured Dechloromonas sp.
TTCATCGGCGTGGCGGCGGTGGCCGATTATCGCGTCGCCCATGCCGCCGGGCATAAGCTGAAAAAAGACGAGGGCGGCTTGCCTTCGCTCGAACTGATCGAAAATCCGGACATTCTCGCTGGCGTGGCGGCCCTGGAAAACGGGCCCTTCTGCGTCGGTTTCGCGGCCGAGAGCCATAATCTGGAAGCCTATGCCCAGGCCAAGCGCCAGAAGAAGCAGGTGCCGCTGGTGGTCGGCAATCTGATCCAGGACGGCTTCGGCGGCGACGACAACCGCCTGGCGCTGTTCGACGACCATGGCGTGCATCCGCTCGCGCCAGCGAGCAAGGCGACGCTGGCGCGGCAATTGATTGAACATATCGCCCATCTCACAGGAGTCCGCTGATGCATCATATCGAAGTCAAAATTCTCGATAACCGCCTGCGCGAATCGCTGCCGCAATATGCAACGCCCGGTTCGGCCGGTCTCGATCTGCGCGCCTGCATCGAGGCCCCGGTGCATCTGTCGCCCGGGCAAACGGTATTGGTGCCGACCGGCATGGCCATCCATCTGGCCGACCCGGGGCTGGCGGCGATGATCCTGCCGCGCTCCGGTCTTGGCCACAAGCACGGCATCGTGCTGGGCAATCTGGTCGGCCTCATCGACTCCGATTACCAGGGCGAACTGATGGTGTCGGTGTGGAACCGGGGCCACGAGCGTTTCACGCTCAATCCGCTCGACCGCATCGCGCAACTGGTGGTGGTGCCGGTCTTGCAGGTCGGCTTTGACGTGGTCGAGGAATTCGACGACAGCGAGCGCGGCGCGGACGGTTTCGGCAGTACCGGCCACCGCTGAGAAAGCGCCGCCAATAACAACAAGGCCCGCGTCAGGCGGGCCTTGTGTTTTTCGGGGGGCGCTTGGGCCGGGGCGTCAGCTCATGGTTTTCAGGTGCTGGATGATCTCGCCGGCCATCGGTTGCGCATCGCCGTACAGCATACGGCAGTTGTCGGTGTAGAACAGCGCGTTCTCGACGCCGGAATAGCCGGTGCCCTTGCCGCGCTTGATGACGATGACGTTTTGCGCCTTGTCGGCATCGAGAATGGGCATGCCGTAAATGGGACTCGACTTGTCGGTGCGCGCCGTCGGGTTGACCACGTCGTTGGCGCCGATAATCAGCGCAACGTCGGCCTGGCCGAATTCGCCATTGATTTCTTCGAGATCGAAAATCTTGTCGTAGGGCACGCCGGCCTCGGCCAGCAGCACATTCATGTGCCCCGGCATGCGCCCGGCGACCGGGTGGATGGCGAATTTCACCTCGACGCCGGCTTCCTCCAGCAATTCGCTCATTTCCCAGACCTTGTGCTGGGCGTGCGCGACGGCCATGCCGTAGCCGGGGACGATGATGACCTTGGAGGCATAGCGCATCAGGGCCGCCGCGTCGATGGCCCCGACTTCCTTCATCGTGCCGGTGATCGCCTCGCCGCCGCCGCCGCTTGCCGCCATCGGGGTGAAGAGGATATTGGTCAGCGGGCGGTTCATCGCCTTGGCCATCAATTGCGTCAGCAGGGTGCCGGCCGCGCCGACGACGATGCCGGCGATGATCAGCGCCGGATTGCCGAGCACATAGCCCTCGAAACCGACGGCCAGACCCGTGAAGGCATTGAATAGCGAGATCACCACCGGCATGTCGGCGCCGCCGATCGGCAGCGTGACAATCAGGCCGAGCAAGAGCGCGACGAAGAAGAACAGGAAGATGAGTTCCGCCTGAATCGGCGGCAGGATGATGACCGCGATGCCCAGCGCCACGGCGATGAGCGCCAGCATCACATTGATCGCATTTTGCGCCGGCAGGCGCACGGCTTTTTTCAGCACCCCTTGCAGCTTGGCCCAGGCGACGCAGGAGCCGGTGAAGGAGACGGCGCCGATCAAGGCCCCGAGCACCGCCAGCGTCGTCGTCACCATGCCGTGGACGTCGCCCTTGGCGAGCTCCACGGCGGCGATGGCCGCCGCCGCGCCGCCGCCCATACCGTTGTAAATGGCGACCATTTGCGGCATGTCGGTCATCTTGACCTTTTGCGCCGAGAACCACGCGCCGCCGCCGCCAATCGCCAGCGCCAGGATCATCAGGCCGAGATTATTGAGGCCGGGGATCAGGAAGGTGGCGGCGATGGCCAGCAGCATGCCGTAGCCGGCGATGACGATGCCCTTACGGGCGCTGGCCGGCGAACTCATGCCCTTCAAGCCAAAAATGAACAGGAGGGCGCCGACGAACCAGGCGCCCTGAACGTAGATCGGGGCGTTCATTGGCCGCTCTCCTTTTTCTTGAACATGGCGAGCATGCGTTCGGTGACGACATAGCCGCCAGCCGCGTTGGCCGCGCCCAGCGCCACGGCGAAAAAGCCGATGACCTGCTGGGTCGGCGTCTCGGCCACGCCAAGGATGATCATCGCGCCGACCACGACCACGCCGTGGATGAAATTGGAGCCGGACATCAGCGGCGTATGCAGAATCACCGGCACCTTGGCGATGATCTCGTAACCGGTAAAGGCGGCGAGCATGAAAATGTACAACGTGAGCAGGCCGTCCATCAGGCTTCTCCCAAAACGTTCTTGACGAAGGCGTTGACGGTCTCGCCATCCTTGCACAGCAGGGTGCCGGCGACGATTTCGTCCTCCCAGTCGAATTGCAGCGCGCCGTCCTTGATCCACGGCGACAGGAAGTTGTAGATATTCTTGGCGTACAGCTCGGACGCGTGCGTCGGCATCCGCGAGGGCAGGTTGAGCGGGCCGTGAATATTCACGTCATTGGCGATGACATGCTCGCCGGGCTGCGTCAATTCGCAGTTGCCGCCGGTTTCCGCGGCCATGTCGACGATGAGCGCGCCATATTTCATGCGCGCGACCATCTCCTTGGTGATGATGATGGGCGCTTTCTTGCCGGGAATGGAAGCCGTGGCGATCACCACATCGGCGGCGGCGACGGCCTTGGTCAGCTTTTCGGCCTGAAGGGCCTTTTCCTCGGCGGACAGTTCGCGGGCGTAGCCGCCGCCGCCCTCGGCCGAGACGCCGGTATCGACGAACTTGGCCCCCAGCGATTCGATTTGTTCCTTGGCCACCGCGCGCACATCGTAGGCCTCGACCATGGCGCCGAGGCGCTTGCAGGTGGCGATCGCCTGCAAGCCGGCGACGCCCGCGCCGATGACCAGCACCCGCGCCGGGCGGACGGTGCCGGCGGCGGTGGTCAGCATCGGGAAGAACTTGGTGCAGCGGGCGGCGGCGATCAGGCCGCACTGGTAGCCGGTGCAGGAACCCTGCGAGGAGAGCGCGTCCATGCTCTGGGCGCGCGAAATGCGCGGCAAGAGCTCGAGGGCGAAAGCGGTAATTTTTTTGGCATTGAGCGCCGCCAGCCGCTCGCGATTGTCATAAGGCTTGAGCAGGCCGATCAGTATCGAGCCATCGGGCAGGGCGGCGATTTCTTCCGCCGTCGGCGGCGTCACGCGCAGCACCACATCGGCGCTGGCATAGGTCTCGGAGAGGCCGGGGGCGAAATCGACGTCGGTGTAATCGGAGTCAAGAAAATGGCTACTGACGCCGACGCTCTGTTCGATGCACAGGCGCGCGCCAAGGGCGGCGAATTTCTTGGCCGTCTCGGGAACGAGCGCGGTCCGGCTCTCGCCGTCGGCGCTCTCCCGGGCAGCCGCCAAGGTCAGGGGCATCGAGGTTCTCCTTGAAGCAGAAAATGAGTTGAAATATTGATGGAAGTTGCTGGAGCGCCAGCCAGTCAGCGGCAGTCCGGATGGTCAGCGCTATGGATTTTTCTAGCGAAGATCAAAGAATTGTAACTTCACAAACCGGCAGGGATTTTAACGGCTTACTGCCAATCTGAAAAAGAGGCAGCGATGGCGCTGCGAATTGGGGCCCCATCGGCCGGTGCGGGGCGGCTGTTTTGCCTTGCCGGAAGCGGACATTGCCAACTTGTTTCTACAGCCGTTGACCGGAGGCGTCGCCTTGCGGATACTCCAAAGGCTATATTGAAGCAGCGCGCAAGGGGTGCCGGCGCATCGTCGGCTGCTCATCGAAAACCCAACGACAAGAGGAAAGCATGTCCGCAGACAAGTCCAGGATCATCTATACGCTCACCGACGAGGCGCCGCTCTTGGCGACTTCTGCCTTTCTGCCGATTATCCGCGCCTTTACGGGGCCGGCCGGCATTGCCATCGAGAAGGCGGATATTTCGGTTTCCGCTCGCGTCATCGCCGAATTTTCAGAATTTCTGAGCGCCGAGCAGCGCTTGCCAAATACCTTGGCCGAGCTTGGCAAGAAGTGCCTGCTGCCCGAGACCAATATCATCAAACTGCCCAATATCTCGGCTTCGGTCGCGCAGTTGAAAGCCTGCATCAAGGAATTGCAGGATAAGGGCTACAAGATTCCCGACTATCCCGAGAATCCGACCACCGACGAGGAAAAGGCGCTCAAGGCCCGCTTCGGCAAATGTCTGGGCTCGGCCGTCAACCCGGTGTTGCGCGAAGGCAATTCCGACCGCCGGGCGCCGGGCGCGGTCAAGAATTTCGCCAAGAAACATCCGCATTCGATGGGCGAGTGGAAGCAGTGGTCGCAAACCCATGTTTCGCACATGCACAGCGGCGACTTTTATCACGGCGAAAAATCCATGACCCTGGACAAGGCCCGCCGGGTGCGCATGGAGCTGATCGCCAAGAGCGGCAAGACCACGGTGTTGAAGCCGGAGGTCAAGTTGCTCGAAGGCGAGATCATTGATTCCATGTTCATGAGCAAGAAGGCGCTGTGCGATTTCTACGAAAAAGAGCTGGAAGACTGCCGCGAAGCCGGCATCCTGTTCTCGCTGCACGTCAAGGCGACGATGATGAAGGTTTCACACCCCATCGTCTTTGGCCATTGCGTCAAGATTTACTATCGGGATGCCTTCGAGAAGCACGCCAAGACCTTCGAGAAACTGGGCATCAATGTCAATAACGGCATGGTCGATCTGTACGAGAAGATCAAGACCCTGCCGGAATCCGAGCAAGAAGAAATCATCCGCGATCTGCACGCCTGCCAGGAGCATCGCCCTGGCCTGGCCATGGTTGATTCGGCCAAGGGCATCACCAATTTCCACTCGCCGAACG
>CAZFHE010000047.1:0-2199 GCA_964518615.1 uncultured Dechloromonas sp.
CCCTCGAAATAGACATGCTGCTCATCGAACCCCAGCACCGTCACCACGGCCGAAAAGCCCCAGGCCATGCTGGTGCCCAGCGCGACCAGCACATCCATGTTGGCCCCGCCGGCGCGCAGCGCCTTCCAGGCCCCGTCATAGAAACGCCAGCCGATCCAGAACTGCACCGGGCTCGCCAGCAAGCATTGCAGCCAGCGCGGCAATTCATTTTGATGGCCCTGCTCGCCGAACATGAACAGCATCTGGCCGACCAGCGGCAGGGTCAGCGCCACCGCGATCCAGAAGCGCCGGATCTCCCGCTGGTAAGCCCGTTGTTTGGCCTCTTTCTCCCGCTCGCGCGTGCCGGCATCCACCGGGCTGGCCGTAAAACCCGCCTTGGCCACGGCGGCGATGACCGCCTCGGCCCCCACGCCATCACCCAGGCGAACGCGGGCCCTTTCGGCGGCCAGATTGACATTGGCGCGCATGCCCGGCTGGCGGTTGAGCACCTTTTCGAGCCGCGTCGAGCAGGCGGCGCAGGTCATGCCGGCGATGGCGAACTCGGCGACCCGGGCGGACGCCCCGGCATCGGCCCCTTGCTGATTGTTCATGAGAGTTCCTAGTAACGCGCCAAGGCGAACAGCCCGTACAGCCCAAAGCCAAGAACCAGAAGGCCGGAGCAAATCCGCACCGCGGGCCGGCGGACGAATTCATTCAAACGGGATAGCAGCATCCCGGCCAAGAGCAAATTGGGCAAGGTACCCAGACCAAAGCAGAGCATCAACAGCGCGCCGCGCCCGGCCGAGCCGGTCGTCAAGGCGCTGGCCAAGGCGCTATACACCAGACCGCAAGGCAGCCAGCCCCACAAGAGGCCAAGCGGAAAAGCCTGGGCCACGGAGCGCGCCGGCAGAAAGCGGCGAGTCAGCGGCTGAATGCAGCGCCACAGGCGCTGGCCGGCCCGCTCGGTAAACGCCAGGGCGCGGACAATGCCAATCAAATACAACCCCAGCGCGACCAGCATCAGATTGGCCAGCAGGTAGAGCGCCAGACGAATAGGCAGCTGCCCGTCGAGACCAAGTCCAAGCGCCCCCAGCGCGCCAACCACGCCGCCGGCCCCGGCATACGAGGCAATCCGCCCGGCGTTGTAGGCCAGATGCAAACGCCATCGCCCCGGCGCGCCAAATGACAAAGCCCCGACAATGCCGCCGCACATGCCAACGCAATGCGCGCCGCCCAAGAGGCCGACGAGGAAAAGAGCGAGAAAGCCGGAATCAGGCATGGCGGGACGGGATCAAGGCAAGGCGGCGAGTTTAACCCGCCCGCCCTGCCCCGGCGCGCACTTCAGATCACCTTGGAGTAGCGCGTGCGCTGCCGGTCGGCGCGCAGGTAGCGGTCGAAGACCATCGAGATGATGCGCACCAGCATGCGCCCCGGCGGCAGGACGGTGATCCATTCGCGGTCGATCTTGATCAGGCCGGCCCGCTCCATTTCCTTCATGTCTTCGAGTTCGGCGGCGAAGGTCTTGTGGAAGTCGATCAGATGCGCGCTTTCGATACTCTCGATGGAGAGCTCGAAATGACACATCAGGGCCTGGATGATGGCGCGGCGCAGAATGTCGTCGGCGGTCAGCTCGATGCCGCGAAATACCGGCAGCAACTGGGCGTCGAGGCGGTCGTAGTACTCGTCCAGGGTCTTGACGTTCTGGCTGTAGGTCGGCCCGACCTTGCTGATGGACGAGATGCCGAAGGACAGCATGTCGCAATCGGCATAGGTCGAATAGCCCTGGAAATTGCGGTGCAGACGCCCCTGGCGCTGGGCCACGGCGAGTTCGTCGTCCGGCTTGGCGAAGTGGTCCATGCCGATGAAAACATAGCCGGCCTCGGTCAGCTTTTTGATGGCCAGGGACAGAATCTGTAGTTTGGCGTCGGCGGACGGCAGATCGCTCTCGATGATGCGGCGCTGTGGCTTGAACAGGCCCGGCATGTGGGCGTAGTTGTAGATCGACAGGCGGTCCGGGTCCATCGCCAGCACCCGCTCCAGGGTGCGGTTGAAGCCCATGACCGTCTGGTGCGGCAGGCCATAGATCAGGTCGATCGAAATGGACTTGAAGCCATTGGCGCGGGCCGCCTCGATCACGTTGGAGGTTTCTTCCTCGGTCTGGATGCGATTGACCGCCACCTGCACGCGCTCGTCGAAATCCTGGACGCCGATGCTCATGCG
>CAZFHE010000048.1:0-1724 GCA_964518615.1 uncultured Dechloromonas sp.
ATGCCGGCGTGGCCCTCGAAGCCGTCCATCTCGACCAGCAACTGGTTCAGGGTCTGCTCGCGCTCGTCGTTGCCGCCGCCCAGGCCCGCGCCGCGATGACGGCCGACGGCGTCGATTTCGTCGATAAAGACAATGCAGGGCGCATGTTTCTTGGCATTCTCGAACATGTCGCGCACGCGCGCCGCGCCGACGCCGACGAACATTTCGACAAAATCGGAGCCGGAAATGCTGAAAAAGGGCACCTTGGCCTCGCCGGCGATGGCCTTGGCCAAGAGGGTCTTGCCGGTGCCGGGATTGCCGACCATCAGCACGCCCTTGGGAATGCGCCCGCCGAGCTTCTGGAACTTGGAGGGATCGCGCAGGAAATCCACCAGTTCCTGCACCTCTTCCTTCGCCTCGTCGCAACCGGCAACATCGGCGAAGGTGACGGTATTTTGGGCCTCGTCGGTCATCCGCGCCCGCGACTTGCCAAAGGAGAACGCGCCGCCCTTGCCGCCGCCCTGCATCTGGCGCATGAAGAAAATCATGACGCCAATGAAGAGCAGGATCGGAAACCACGACACGAAGATGGTGGTCAGGAAGGATTGCTCTTCCTCGGGCCTGGCCTCGATCTTGACGTTGTTCTTGAGCAGGTCGGACACCAGCCACAAATCCACCGGCGCATAGGTCGTCACGCGCCGGTTGTCGGTCGTCGTCGCGCGCAGGGTGCGGCCTTCCATGACCACCTCGGCAATCCGCCCTTCCCTGACCTCGTCCATGAACTGGGAGTATTTGATCGAATTCGGCGTGGCCTGGCGCACATTGAACTGATTGAACACGGTCATCAGCATGAGGCCGATCACCAGCCAGACTGCGAGATTTTTGAACATATTGTTCAAGCTTGCTCTCCTTTTACAGCGTCGAGCGACAAAACGAACATTCTAACCGCTTATCTCAGCGCAGCGCACGGCCAAGCAAATATAGCTCGGCGCTGCGATCGCGCGAGGCATCGGGCTTGCGCACCACGACCGCGCGAAATGTCTCGCGCATGGAACGCAGAAAGCTTTCGTAATCCGTCCCTTGAAAAACCTTGACCAGAAACGCGCCATCCGCGTGCAGATGCGCGCGCGAAAACTCAAGCCCCAGCTCGGCCAGATGCATCACCCGCGCCTGGTCGACCAAGGGCACGCCAGACATATTGGGGGCCATGTCCGACATCACAAGCCCCACCCGGCGCTCGCCCAGCTTTTCTTCCAGCTGCGCCAGCACCGCATCCTCGCGGAAATCGCCCTGAATGAAATGCACGCCGGGAATCGGCTGCATATCCTCGGTGAGCACGCCGAAGGTGTAGCCACGATCGCGAAAGTGCTGGATCAGGTCGGGCAGCATTTTGCTGGTATTATATCTGCCGTCATGCATCAAAAAGATGATTTCGGGCTTGTTTGCGGAGGAGGCCACAGCGGCCTGCATCATTTTTGTGCGATCGTCATTATCGGGCCTCACCGCGTCGTTATTCGAAGCGTTCCAATCCAACCATGTGTAGCCGCCCTCAGTAGCCACCCAATTGCGCATCTGCCTGGTGGTGTAGTTCGATCCGCCGGGAAAGCGGAAAATACGGATGTCCAAATGCACGCCCAGGGCATCGTCCAACGCGCGCTGAAATTGTGCCCGATCAGCCTGAAAGCCCTCAATGGTCGACAATGTACGCTTGCGGTGCGAATAGGAATGGCTGGCGATTGTGAAGC
>CAZFHE010000049.1:0-9444 GCA_964518615.1 uncultured Dechloromonas sp.
TAGGCTCATGATGTCTTTCGCATTCCAAGGCAGGGTCAAATTCTCTCGGCAGAAATCCACCGAAAGTGTCAACCATGTCTCCGCACAGGTGTCACCTATGTGTCCGGTCCATACATTTCGCCAAGAAGAAAGTAGCCAAAGAAGAAGGCAACCCCAGGTTACGCGCTCGGCTGCGCCGACTGCCCTCTCCGACTCGACGGGCCGGGCGGCTGGCTATGATAAAGACGCCAGCCGACTTCCCCCGCCCCGTCTGCGTCGCTCGGCGCTCCACATGGGGCCCAAAGGCGTCGCAATGTGCCGGCCAAGGCTTAATCGGGCATTCAGGCGATTGCCCTCAACTCCATCACAGCCCACTCCCGGCGGCGTGGCCGAATCAGTAGAATCGAAGTCTGCGCCAACCCACCGATCCGACCATGAACGTCCGCCAGAGGCTCATCGCCGTCCCGCCCCGCCACCATCCCGCCCCACCCATATGCGCTGCCTGTTGATCGAAGACGACCCCAGCACCGCCCGGCTGATCCGGGAGGCATTGAGCGCCTCGGGGCATGCGGTGATCGCCTGTGGCGATGCCGAGTCGGGCCGCGAGCGCGCCGTGCAGGAACGCTGGGATGTCATCGTGCTCGACCGTCTCCTTCCGCATAGTTGCGACGGACTCGATCTGTTGGCCGAGCTGCGCGCGCAGGGCGATCACACGCCGGTACTGGTGCTCAGCGCCTTAGCGAGCCTCGACGAGCGGATACGCGGTCTGCGCGCCGGCGGCGACGATTACCTGACCAAGCCGTTCGCGCTCGACGAATTGCTCGCCCGGCTCGACGCGCTGATGCGCCGCTCGGCCGTGCGGCAAGCCGAAGGCGATCAACTCGCCGTCGCCGATTTGCGCCTCGATCTGCGCACCCGAAAAGCCTTTCGCGACGACAAGCCGATCGCGCTGCAACCGAGGGAATTCCGCCTGCTCGAATATCTCGTGCGCCATCAGGGCAAGGTGGTCACGCGCGGCATGTTGCTCGAATCGGTCTGGGACTATCACTTCGACCCGCAAACCAATGTCATCGACGTGCAAATCAGCCGCCTGCGAAACAAGCTCGACAAGGACTTCTCGCCGCCCCTGATCCATACCGTGCGCGGCGTCGGCTTCATGCTCCAGGCGCCGGAGGACGCTGCGCCGCGTGATTAATTTTCGCCATTCGGTCGTTTTTCGCCTGGTACTTAGTTACGGCGCGCTCGTCCTCGTCACGGTCGGCATCGCCTCGGCGGTTTTCTATGTGAACACCTCGGGGCTCTTGCTGCGCAATGTCGACCGGCAGTTGAGCGTGGAATCGCGCAGGCTCGCGGAATGGCACGAGGAACATGGCCTTCTTGCCTTGCAGGAAGAAATCGACGACCTGCTCGGCGACGACAAGGACATCGAAACCGAAGCCTTTCTGCTCCTCGATGCAAACGGCGCGAAACTCGCGGGTAACCTCAGCTCATGGCCCGCGTTCGAGCGCCGGGACGACAAGCTCATCGTCGAGCATTGGGTCGCCCGGCTCGGCAAGCCCGCCTATAGCCGCCTGTTGGCGCGCCAGCTCGACGATGGCGCGGTGCTCGTCGTCGGGCGCGACATGCGGGACATGAACGAACTGGCGCGCGTGATCCGTAGTGCGCTGGCCATCGGCATCGCCAGCGCCTTGGTGATGGCCTTGATCGGCGGCGCGATTTTCCGCTGGCATCTGGAACACCAGCTCGGCCTCATACGCCGGACCACGCGCGAAATCGGCGCGGGCAATTTGCAAAAACGCATCGACGTCGGCCAGGGCCGCGATGAATTCGCGCGAATCGGCCGCGACGTGAACCGGATGCTCGACGACATCGAACGCCTGATGAACACGGCGCGCGCGCTTTCCAACGCCATCGCGCACGACCTGCGCACCCCGCTGGGGCGCGTGCGCGGCGCGCTGGAAAGCGCCTTGCGCCAGAAGGCTTCCGAGCGGCAACTCCAGGAAACCGCGCACAGCGCCATCGCCGAAATCGACGGCATCATCGGCGTGTTCGACAAGCTCCTGCAAATATTCGAAGCCGAAGCGGGCCTCAACCGGCAATCCTTTTCCGAGCTTTCCCTGGCCCAGGTCGCCGCCGACATCGTCGAACTATACGAGGCCGCGGCGGAAGCCGAAGAAATGACATTGGGCTTCGAGGCAAAGGCCGACCCGCTCATCCACGGCGACCGCGATCTGCTCGCCAATCTGCTCGCCAATCTGCTCGACAACGCCATCAAATATGCCGGGCCCGATGCCCGGATCGCGGTGCGCGTATCGACCCAAGACGAACACGCCAGACTCGTCGTCCAGGACAACGGCCAAGGCATGCCCGCCACTGAACGCGATCGCGCCATCGAGCGCTTCTATCGCGGCGACACCGGCCGCAGCCTGCCCGGCAACGGCCTGGGCCTGGCGATAGTCGCCGCGCTCGTGACCCTGCACGAAGGCAAGCTCCGCCTTGAAGATGCACAACCCGGCCTGCGCGTCGTGATCGAAATCCCCTTGGCAAGCGCCTCGACGCCCGCCTGAATGCCAAATGCCGACTTGCAGCGCCCATCGTATTCACAGCGGCAGCCTCGCATTCACACAGCATTATCAAACCGGCAATTCTTTCTCGTGCCGCAGCCCCCACCCTCCCCCGCAAGCAGGGGAGGGAATCGAACCCCTTCCCGCGCGCGGGGGAAGGCTGGGATGGGGGCAACAGCGCGAGAAAGTACACAACTCAATCAAAACCGCTCTAGCGCTCCGCCCAGGGCCAAGCCAAATGCAATCACGCGGCCAGCCGATGTTTTGCCGCCCAGGCGGCCAGGCTTTCCTCGGGTTGGGGCCGGCTGAAGTAATAGCCCTGGAAGCTGTCGCAATTCGCGCCTATCAGACAGTCGAGCAAGGCGGGGGTTTCCACGCCCTCGGCGACCACCTGAAGGTCAAGCTGGTGCGCCACGGACACGATGGCGGAAATGAGCACCATCGGGTGCTTGCCCTGGGTGGCGGGTAGCGGCGCATCGGCGTCCAGGACGAAGGAACGGTCGATTTTCAGCCTGTCGATCGGCAACTGGCGCAGGTAAGCCAGACTCGAATAGCCGACGCCAAAATCGTCCAGCGCGAAACGCACGCCCAGGCGGCGCAGTATTTCCATTTTTTCCAGCGTGGCCTCCAGGTCGTCGGCCACCACGCTCTCGGTCAGTTCCAGTTCCAGCAACTGGGCCGGGATGCCGGTGCGGGCCAGAATAGCCTCGACGCTTGCCACGAACCCTGGCTCGCGAAATTGCCGCAGGCTGACATTGACCGCCATGATCAGGTTCCTGGCCCAGGACTCTGTGGCCGGCTCGTTTTGCCAGCGGCGCAGGCACATCAGCGCTTCTTCCAGCACCCAGGCGCCCAGCGGCACGATCAGGCCGCTGGCCTCCGCCTCGGCAATGAATACATCCGGCGGCAGAAAGCCGCGCGTCGGGTGCTGCCAGCGCACCAGGGCTTCAACCCCCAGCAAGCGGCCCTTGGTGTCGACCTGCGGCTGGTAGTGCAGCAAGAGCTCCCCGGTCTTGTCATGCCTTGCCTCTTGCAGCGCGTTGCGCAGGCTGTTGCGCAGCATCAGTTTGGCGCTGGCGGCCTCTTGCAGGGCAATGGAAAAGAAGCGCACCAGGCCGTCATTGATCCGCTTGGACAAATGCATGGCGGTTTCGGCCTCGCGCAAAAGCTCTGGCGGATCGCGGCTATCGTCGGGCAGCATGACCACGCCGGCGGCGGTATTCAGGTGCAGCACCTGGCCTTGTATGGTGAGGGGCTCGCAGATGGCCTTCATCAGCCGCTCGACGCAGTGCGCTGTCCGGGTGGAGGCTTCCTCCAGGCTGCCTTCGAGTTCGGTGAAAAGAATGGCGAATGTCGCGCCATCCACCCTTGCCAGGCTCTGCCCCTGTTCCTGCAAGCTGCTCAGACGCCGGGCGATGGTGCGCAAGACGCTATCGCCCGCGGCCATGCCCAGCGAGCTATTGATCGCCTGCAAGGCGTTGAGGCTGATGGTGGCCAGGGCCGCATGGCGGCCATGGCGTTCGATCTCGCGGAGTTCATGGGCGACCTGGTCGAGCAAGCTTCGGCGGTTGTGCAGGCCGGTGAGCGAGTCGAAGTGGGCGAGCTTCCTGATTTCGGCCTGCGCCATCAGGCGCTGGCGGATGTCGCGCGCCGCGGAAACGCGTATGGTGCGCCCGTTGATGGTGCGCTGTCGCATATTGCATTCGCAGGGGATGACCTTGCCCTCGGCGTCGAGCAGTTCGACCTCCCAGATGCCCTCGATGCCGTGGAGAATGCGCCGGCTGACGAAATCAACGTGCGAAGGCGCGATCAGGGAGAGGACGCTGCGGCCCACCAGGGCGCCGGGCTGCACGCCCAACAGATGGTCGGCGGCCGCATTGGCGTCGATGACGCGTCCATTTTCGTGCAGGATCAGGGCTTCAAAGGCGGCGTCCGAGAGCTGCCGGTAGCGCGCCTCGCTCTCGATTAGCGCGCGGGAGCCCGCTTGCAGCGCCTGCGCCATGCCCTCCAGGGCCATGCCCAGATCCCGAAATTCACCTTTTCCGCGCCACTGCGGCAGGTTGGAAAAGTTGCCGGTGCCGATGCGCTTCATGCTCTCGCGCAGCGCCTTCACCGGCGTAATGATGATCGAGCGCATCAGCGCAATCAAAAGCAGCGTGGCGCAGAGCGCCACAGCGCTGAAAACCAGCGCCTGCTCGCGCAAAGGCAGCCAGATTTTGTCGCTGATGGGCATCAGGTCATAGTCGATATAGAGCACGCCCTGGAGGTTGGAACGAATCTCGCCCGAGCGCGGCGGCATGGCCACCGGGGCCATGGCGGTGAGTTGCCAGCTCGCCTTGTACAGCCTCAGAAGTTCGTGTCGGACTTGCAGCATGTTCGCAACCTCGGTGGCGGCGTAGCCAGGCACCACGGCCATGACCTCCTGGCCTCGCCAGGCGGCCCGGGTGGCGGCCAAAACGACGCCCTTGTCGTCCAACACCGCCGCATGAGAGACGGCGGCGTTCAGCCCCAGCCCTTTCACGATATTGTCGAGGCCGGCATGGCTTTGGCTGCGCAAGGCCGCCTCCAGTTCGCGCTGAACGCGCAGCAGCTCTTCGTGAGCCACATGGTCGACAAAACGCTGCATTTCCCGGTCGTGGTTATGTTGCGCAAGCCCCAGCAAAATCACGAAAATCAACGCACACGTCATGAGAAGCGACAGCGGCAACCACAGGCGCAGGCTAAATGCCCAGGGGGCGCGGCGCGACAGTCTCATGGCGTCGACCCATTGGCCTCATGGGTGAATCTGCCGTCTATCAGCGCCGAGGTATCCGGGATTTTCCGCAGCAGACCGCGCGCCTGCATCACATCCGCGAGGCGATGAAGGGTGGAGGAGAGGCCCGGCGTCGCGCCGCTGAGCAACTGCCGGTTGGCCACGGGGTCGGGCAGCGCCATGCCATCGAAGGCGGCGGCCATGTCCGCCGCGCTGATGCCGGTGCGCTTTGCCATGCGCGCCATCGCATCGCCGTGGTGCTGGGCGATGTAGGCCAGCGCGCGGCGCAGGCCGTCGACCAGGAGGCCCACGCGCGCGGCGCAGCATTGAAGAACGGATTCCCTGACCACCAGCACATCCACGATTTCGCCGGGCAGCGCGCGGCTATCGAAAATCACGCGCGCCCCGTCGTTGAGCAAGGCCTGTCGCACCGGATCGAAGGTCACCAGGGCATCCACTTTCTGCTCGCGCCAGGCGGTCTCGTGTTCGTCCAGCGACAGCGGAACCACGACGACCTCGCCGACCTGCATGCCCGCCTGCTCCAGCGCCCCTTGCAGCATGTACGCGCCCACTGCCGTTTGCTCCACGCCAATGCGCCGCCCGCGCAAATCGGTCATGTGTTCGATGTCCGAACGCGCCACGATGGCATCGGCCCCGGCGGAAACATTCATCACCCAGATCACCTTGAGCGGCACGCCCTCCTGGAGCAGGGTCAGCGCTTCGTCGAGCGTCAAGCCCGCCAGATCCAGATTGCCCACGCGCAAGGCATCCATGGCCTGGGTATTGGAGCCGAGTTCGACCAGACGCACGGGCAGACCCTTGAAGTAACCCAGGTCGTTGGCCAGGGACAGCGGTGCGTAGCCCGGCCAGATATTGGTTCCCACCGCCAGCGGCGGTTCGTAGCGCGGGCCGCAGCCCGCCAGCAGCAGCGCCACAAAGGCGAGCGCCACGGCATGTCGGCAGGCGCGCCACGCCATGACGGCGCGAGAAGGGCAAATCGTGTTGTGCTTCATGATTTTGATAGTTTTTTACGGGTTTTTAACTAAGTCGATAAACTGCATCGACAATTCCAGGTCTCGACACCCGTATATCATACATCGAAACCGAAATGGCTTGCCATTACTGCAAGCGCCCATCAAGCCGATCAAGCCCGATTGATCCATGTTTATGACAACTATTCTAGCCTGGATTTTTCTCGAAATTTCGTCATCCAACAAAGTAAATTATAGAAGCCCGGCGAACAGTAGGAAAGCATGAAATTGAAAATTCCGATGCAGGAGTACGCGGCCAAAGTCAAGAAATCTGGCGGCGACGAAAGCGCCCGGCTTCCCGAGCCAGGCTTCTGCCTGTCACGGCCAGCGCCCGCCGCCCAGGCTTTCCAAATCGTAAGCATGGCTGGCCTTTGCCATCGCTACGCTTCGCGTATCGACACCTGAACGGCAGACGGCGTCGCCATCTTCGCTCTGCGCCATAAAAAAATGAAACTCCAACACGCCTCTCTCGGCCATTGCCTGGCCGCCTGTCTCATCGCCCTCGTGGCCGGGGCGCTTTTCTTTCCGACGAAACATTCCGACGCGGAAAGCCAGCCGCCACTCGCCCTGGCGGCGAGCGCCCCGAATACCGTGACGCTGACCGAAGCGCAGCGGCGGCACATCCGCGTGGAGCCCGTCACGATGCGCGCTTTCGCGCCCTACAGCAACGCCGCGGGTTATGTCGATTTCAACCAGGATCGCAGCGCGCCGGTGTTTTCGCCCTGGGCCGGGCGGATTTTGCAGGTGCTGGTAGAAGCGGGCGATGCCGTCAAACGCGGCCAGACGCTGTTTCTCGTCGAGAGCGCCGATCTGATCGAGGCCGAATCGAGCTTGATTTCGGCCGCCGGGCAACTCAAGCAGGCCGAGGCCGCCAGGGAGCGCGCCCAGAGCCTCCTCGCCACGCAGGCGGTGGCGCAAAAGGACCATGAAGAGGCCGTCTCAAACGAGCAAAGCGCCCTGGCAAATGCGCGCGCCGCGCGCGCGCTGCTGCGCCAGTTCGGCAAAACTGACAGGGAGATCGACGCCATCGCCGCATCCCGCCATATCGACGGCATGTTGGCCATCGTCAGCCCGATCCATGGCCGGGTCACTACGCGCCATGCGGCAATAGGGCAATTCGTGCAGCCCGGCGAGGGTCCCGCCCCCATCGTCGTCTCGGATACCCGCACGATGTGGCTGATCGCCCATGCGAGCGAGGGCGAATTGCCGAGGCTCGCCCTCGGGCAAGCGATTTCCGCGAGCCTTCCGGCCTACCCCGGTCGCCGCTTCGAGGGGCGCATCGCGCATATCGCCAGCGCCGTCGATCCGGATACCCACACGCTTGCCGTGCGCGCCGAGATCCCCGACCCGGAAGAGTTGCTGCGCGCGCGGATGATGGCCAGCTTCCGCATACAAACCGGCCCGTCGATTGAAGGCCTCGCCGTCCCGCCCAGCGCGCTCGTGCGCGAGGGCGACGGCGCCCTGACGGTGTTCGTCGAACGCGAGGGCAATCGCTTCGAGCGGCGCGCGGTCAGCGCCGGCCGCTATCAGGACGATGCCGTGCACATCACGGAAGGTCTGTCGCCGGGAGAACGCATCGCCACCGATGGCGCGCTCTTCCTGAGCAATGCGCTGGCGCTGCAAACCCGCTGAACGACATTGAACCGGCCATCCAATTTCCATGCGCTTTCCCGTGCCGCAGCCCCCCACCCTAACCCTCCCCCGCCAGCGGGGGAGGGAATCTGGCTCCTTCCCCCGCCAGCATAGGTATCTACACATCTCACCCAAAACGTTGATAATAAGCAGTATGCCATTGATTTTTCGACCTTGGAGCCTCGTCTGCGCAGGCGGGCACATCGTTTGGTGATGCAGCATGCCGCTGGTGTGCCGAGCTTGGCGGCGGGCATGAAGTCGCTGCCTGGCGAACAGTCGAGCCTGGCTGACACACAGGCATTGTGGCGCTTTCTGGGCAATCCGCGTGTCAAGCCTGTGGATTTGGTTGTCCCCTTGCTTGACATGGCCCGCCAAGGCATTGAGGAGAGTTGTGACGCCTATGCACTGGCCGTCCATGATTGGTCCAGACTGAACTTTCGCACCCATGGCAGCAAACGTGACCGGATCCGCATGACGCACCAGCATGATGTCGGTTACGACCTGCAAAGTACCGTGCTGGTCAGCGACCGCGATGGCGCGACGATCTGTGCGCCGGTCCAGAATCTTCGTACCGCCGAGGGACTGCTGAGCAGTCGCGCCGATGGCGTATTACCCCAGCAATCGCACCTTGACGAGTTGAGCGAGCGCATGGGCTGGCTGCAACGCCAGGCGCTGGGATGCCCGCTGGTGCACATCGTGGATCGTGAAGCGGACTCGATCGGGCATCTGCGCCAATGGAGCGCCGCCGGTCATCGGTGGCTGGTGCGGGTGAAGGCTGGCAGCCAAGTGAAATGGCAAGATCGCTCGATGGCGCTGAGCGCGGTCGCGCAGGGATTGGACTTCCAGCCGCAGCGGCAGGTATCGTACCAAGGGCGAGAAGCCGTGCAATGGATTGCCAGCACGCTGGTCGTTGTCAGTCGTGCGGCCCGTCCCAAGGCGCTGGACGGACAAGGCAAGCGCGTTCCTCCGGTCAAGGGAGAAGCCCTGAAGGTCAGGTTGGTGGTCGGTGAAGTACGAGACGAAGCGGGCAAGGTACTGGCCCAGTGGTATTTGTTGAGTAACGTGCCCGAAGCGGTCGAGGCGGGAGAGTTGGCGCTGTGGTACTACTGGCGTTGGCGGATCGAGTCGTACTTCAAGCTGCTCAAGGGCGCGGGTCAGCAGGTGGAGCACTGGGAGCAGGAAAGCGGGGAGGCGATCTTCAAGCGCTTGCTGATCGCGTCGCAGGCGTGTGCGTTGGCGTGGCGGCTGGAGCGAGCGCAGGGTGAAAGCGCCGAGCGCACGCGAACCTTTTTGGTCCGTCTCTCCGGGCGGCAGATGAAGCGCACCAGGCCGGTGACGGCCAGTGCGCTGCTGGCCGGGATGTACCTGTTGTTTGTGATGAATGAAACCCTGGCGCATTACTCACCCGAAGAGATCGCTCAATTCGCCCGTGAGGCCCGAAGTATGAGGCCAGCAGGAGGAATCGGGAATGTGTAGATACCTATGC
>CAZFHE010000050.1:0-3331 GCA_964518615.1 uncultured Dechloromonas sp.
GAGTCCGCGGTTGCGGGCGGTTATTGTTGATTGAGGTGTCGCTGGGAGATTGTGGCCCGAAGGCGGAAATGGACTGCTGCGAAATGTTGCTGCTGACATCGACGAAAAACCAGTCGTCGACGGCTTCCAGCGTGGCGAAGGCGTTGAGGGCGTTCTGGTGCCGGCTTCCGTTGTTGTTGGAATAGAACTGACCGCGCAGCGCGTAATCCAGATAACCCCGCAGGCGGGCCGTTCGCGCCTCAATGCGGATGCCGGGCGAGATTTCGGTAATCAGGTCGCTTTCGCCCCGGTTGTAGCCGACGTTGGCATGATCGGTGGCGGTCAGCGACAGGCCGATCCGTGGCGAACTCGTCCCGGTCCGCCCGCTGCCCTGCTCGGCTGGATTAGCGCCGCCGCTCGTATTGCTTGCGGCCGGCGCTCCGATGCCCGGGTTCGCCAAGGCGCCGCCGAGATCCTGTTGGGCTGCCGCTTGCTGTGGCAGCATCAGCGCGAGGGCGAGCGTCAGTAGACAAGGAGGGAGAAGCCTATTTTTTTCTTTTCTCATACCCATATCCGTAGCCATAGCCGTAACCATAGCCATAGCCATAGCCATCGGAAGACGCCTGCCGCGCCTGATTGAGAACCATCATCTTGACCGGGCAGGTTTGAATGGTGTCGACCGCCTGCTTGACAACTGCCTGGGGGGTGTTTTCGGCATGGACGACGACGACGATTTGCCCCATGTGCGTGGCGAGGGCGCGGGATTCCGTGGTCAGCAACAAGGGGGGGGAGTCGAAAATGATGATGCGGTCGTTGTAGCGGCTGCCCATGTCATCGAGCAGCCGGACCATGGCGTCACTGGCCAGCAATTCGGTGGCGCGCGGATGCTGGGTGCCGCTGGGCAGGATCGACAGTTTTTCGACATTGGTGCGCAGCAGGACGCCGGAAATATCGACCGAGTTCTTGCCAACCACATCGAGCAGGCCAGTGGCCGGGGGCAGCCCGAGCATATTGAGCACCGAGGGACGAGATACGTCCGCATCGACCAGCATCACCGTATTATCGAGTTCCATGGCGATGCTGATGGCCAGGTTGATGGCAGTGAAACTCTTGCCTTCGCCTGGCACGGCGCTGGTGATCATGATCAGGTTGCCGTTGGCGACCGGCTGGTTGCCTTTGCCCATGGCATTGGCGATCAACGGGCGCTTGATGACGCGGAATTCGTCCGCCAGTTGGCGTTGGCTGTAGGAGGCTTGCGGCACCAGGAGGCCGGAGGCGGAAATGGCGTCGAGATTGAGTTCGACACGCTTGGCGGCCGGCGCGACTACTGGTTTTTCCTCTTTCGCCAGCCTGGGTGTCTTAGTGTCAAAGGCATAATGGCCGGTGTCGTTCCGGCTTGCCTTTTCGCTGACTTGACGCGCGGCGGGGGCGGCGTGATGCGCCGTTTCCTCGGGCAACTCGACGCCGGCCTGGCGTAGTTGTTCCAGGCGCTTGGCTGCTTGTTCGATCAGACTCATTGATGTCCTTCAGGCAGCGCGTTGGGAAAGGAGGAAGAGCACGGCCATGCCGGTTCCGTAGGCAATGAACAGCCCGGCCGTGGCCAGCGAGAAGCGGCGCAGGGTGGATTTCTCCTTGATCAGTCGGGCTTCGTTCCGGATCAGCGTGATGGAGCCGAGTAGCGGCATGCCGGTGACTTCGCGCAGGGTATTGCCATCGAAGAAGACCGGGCGAAGCTGGCTGGCGACAAAGGCTGAAAACAGGCCGGAGCCCAGGCCAAGCAAAAGGCCGAGCGGGAAGAGCAACATGCGGTTGGGCGCGACCGGATGTTGTGAGGCCCGCGGCGGGTCGATCAGGCGGAAATCGGCGACGGAACCGGCGGCTTCGAGGTCGCCGGAGAGTTCGGCCGATTCGCGGCGGGCGACCAGTTGCTCGTAGTTTTTTCTATGGATGCCGTAATCGCGGTTCAGTTGGGCGTATTCCGCTTCCAGTTGCGGTTGTGTGCGCATCAGTTCGGTCAATTGCTTATAACGTTCTTCATATTCCGAGACGCGCACCTGAAGCGAGGCCACGTTGGCTTCGGCCTCGGCCAGGGAAATTTTCAATTGCTGATATACCGGGTTGTTACTGATCGAGGTTCCGGGGTTGCTTGCCACGAAACTCTTGCGCGCCAGTAATTCCTGGCGTTTTTGTTCTTCGAGATCCTTGATCAGCCGGCGGGCGCCGACGACATCCGGATGCTGCTCGGTGTAGCGCTGCAACAGGGCATCGAGATTGCGCTTCAGGGTATCGATGCGGCCGTCGATTTCGGGTAAGGAGATGCCCGAGTCGGCCCCCGGAGCTTCCGGCAGCAGCACGGGTTCCTCGCCGACGATCTGCAGGCGTAGGGAGTCGCGGGCATTTTGCGCTTCGCGCAAGGCCAAGCGCGAGGTGCTGAGCAGCGTGGTCAGTTCGGACAGTCGGTCGACACCGGTCTTGCCGTCGCCGATTTGCAGATTGATATTGCGCAGCTTGAATTCCTTGAGGCGGTTTTCCGCTTCCTGTAATTTGTTTTCGTAATTGCGGATCTGGTCCTCGATGAATTTGCGCGCCGAGTCGGAATCCTGGCGCTTGCTGCCGAGACTGGATTCGACGAAGATAGACACCAGTCCCTCAACCACGCGTTGCGCCTTGGCCGGGTCGGGATCCTGGTAGGACAGGATGTAGAGATTGTCGCGGCCGACGCTCTGGATTTTGAGCGTTTTGGTCAGGTGGTCGATCAAGGCCTCCTGAGCCGCCTTGCCCTTGATGTCGAGGTCGAGATCGGCCATGCGGATCAGTTTCTCGATATTTGGCCGGCTGATCAATGTCCGGCTGAGCATCATGACCTGCTGCTCGACATTGGGCTGAATGGCCAGACCCGCCATCAGCGGCTTCAGGATGGACTGCGTATCGACAAAGATGCGCGCCGATGCTTCATAACGATCCGGGATGCGCAGGATCACGCCAGCGGCAATGGCGCCCACGATCCATGCGGTCAGCATGCCAAGGTGGCGGTGCTTCCAGGTTGCGCGCAGGATGGCCTGAGCTTGGCGAAAAATCTCTTCCATTTGTTACCCAATCTCGTTGCCGCCCGGCCGCTGGCCTGGGCGGCATGCATTGAAACGAGACCGATCAGAACCAGCTCTGCGGAATAATCAGCACATCGCCCGGCTTCATCTCGACATTGGCCGAAACGTCGCCGCCCTTGACCAGATCCTTCAGGCGCACGCTGTACTGGGCGTTGTTTTCGCCGGTACGCAGAATGGTGGCGCGATTGCCGTCGGCGAAATCGGTAATGCCGCCCACGGCGATCATGACATCGAGCAGGGTCATT
>CAZFHE010000051.1:0-6318 GCA_964518615.1 uncultured Dechloromonas sp.
TCATAGCAGGGATCGGCGGCGTAATAGACATCAAGCCCCGGCATCTTGTTGAAACCGACTACGCGATCCGCAGGCCGCCCCCGCAGATCGCGCGCCACCCAGGCCGTGAATTTCCGGTAGCGGCGAATATTGGTCAGCGCCTTGACCGGAACGCGGATAACCTCGAAGCCCTCTGGAACGTCGCCGCTCCAGCCCAGGGTATAGACCCGCATCGCATGCCCGCGCGCTTGGCAGGCCTGGGCAATACGCAAAAAATTGCGCTGCATGCCGCCATAGGGAAAGTATTTGTACAGACAAAAAGCCAACTGCATCGAGCATCCCATCGAGATGGCGCAAGGAAGGATTGGTCAAGCCGCCTCACTAAATGGCATCCGCATGGCCCCGGGTGGAGCGCAGCGGCAAACGGCGTCGCCGCCAAAAGCGGGGCGGATTATAGCAAACGGCAATTGGGCGAGCTGGCGGGCGCAGCCAAGTAGGGCGGATCTATTCGCCCGGCAATTAAGTATTGCCTCGTGCGGCATATCTTCGGCGTTAATTCGAATGCCATTTATTGGCGTCCTGCAAAGCGCTACCTGCGACTTATTCATGAGTGTACTTGCCTATGGCAGGCGGCCGGCGCTTACCATTCGGCTCATCAGGATGGGCAAGGGAACCCAGACCACTTCGTCGTCGAAATCGGGGCCTTGTACCCGGCTGATGAAGTCCTTGGTGTCGCTGGCATTGGTCAATTCAAGTCCGGCGGCGCCGGCGCGCTGCTTGCCATTGCGGCCATAGCCGCCAAGCCCGTTGCGGCCGTGCGAGATGACGATGGCTGGTAGTTTCGTGGCGATATCGGTTGAGCCGTCTGTGACTTTGATGTTGCCTTCCGAGCACAGGGCGAAGCTGGCGTGGGCTGGTTTCGGATCGGGGGCACAGGATGTGGGGGGGGTGAAGGTGCCGGCCCCGATGTTGTCAGCAAAGCTTGGAGTTACCCGGTAAGTGAAGCGTTGTCCCCAGGGGTCGGTTTCCGGCAGGCCGAGCGTGGCCCAGGGCAGTATGCCGTGTTCCCGGCCCTCTTTGCTCAAGCCAGCGTCTACCGTTCCCGAAACCAATGCCGGGTCGGCGGCGGGCGGCAGGCGGCCATTGGCCATCGCATAGCCGAGCAGGGCCTCGCGGATGTCGGCCAGTTGGCGGCGGACTTCGCTCAAGCGCTGGATTTCCTGCTGGGTGGTCAGGGCCATCATCAGGCCGCCGGCCATCAGCGAGAAGATGATCAGGGCAATGGAGAGCTCGACCAGGGAAAAGCCCCGATGGCCCCGCCGTTGAGCTGGGCGGCTTGGCCTCAGGGGGCTGCTGGAATGCAGTAAACGATATCTTTCCACGGTTCATCCGGTGAGAAGGCGGGGGGGAGAGGGGAAAAGTCGAAATGGTTCGATGCGGCTATCGGCGTATTGAAGGCGGCGAGATTGGCGCCTTCAAGATAGTTCGCCTTGTTCTGCTTGTCATCGGGGGTGACGCGATTCTGGCCCGCTGTTTTCTGGCCCGCGAAAATGATCACTCGGGCGCAGCCGGGCGGTTGTGCTTCATCGTCGCGCAGTTGGGTGACGAAAAACATTTCTTTCCAGTTTCGGCAAAGGGAAGGGTCGGTTGCTTTTTCCTTGCAGGTCAGATTGTCGGTTCCTTTGGGGCCTGCTATGACGAAGCCCGGTTGTTCGATTTGCGCCTGGAAATCATTGAGTAGGCTATTCATAAAGTCGCTACGCCGGACGATGGGGCGGAAGATGTCATCGACCGTAATAAACAAAAAGCGGTCATTGAAGAATGCCGAGCCGCTTGCCGCGACAAATTTCTTGTTGCCGTCGTTGGGAGCGACCCGGCCATTGATGCTGCCGGCGAAATAATTGACTTCGCCCGCGACGGCATTCGCGGCATTGACGGGATCGAGGTAGTTGCTGGCCTGGTAATTGCCTCTGCACCGGGTATAGGCCGCATCGGCCAGATTTCGGGATTGGCCGCTCAGCGGCGGGCCGGGCGCAACGACCACGGCTGCGATATTACTGGCGATGAGCGCGCCGTTGCTGTCGATGAGGTCGATCTGGCCTGGGGTATCCCAGTTCAGGACATCGGTTTTCGGGGTGTTTTTGAATCGACCGGACACGACGTACCACAGGCATTCGCCGTGCTGGTCGGTCAGAGGCGGGATGCCCAGGCTGTGCCAGGGCAGTTTTCCCAGGGCCGAATAATCCTTGTTATTGCCTGAAAAATTACCGGCTTCGTATCCCTCCTTTGGCGTGCTGATAAGAATCCCGATGTCGGGAAGGGGGAGATAGCCAAGAAGATTAATGTCGGCGGGCGCGGCGGCATGGGCGATCAGGGCTTCCTTGGCCTCTTGGAGCGTCTGGGCGGCGTTTGTTTCCCTTTCCAGGCGCGCCCGGTTTCCGTTCCAGGCTGACAGGAAAAGGCCGACCCCAAGGCCGAGCGCGAGAACGGCAAATAGCAGTAGGGAAAAGCCGCGCTGCCGGTGTTTCGTGGGGGTGGGCATATCAAGGCGGGGGTGTGCGCTGGATGCTGATCCGTCCGCCGCCGATCAGCGGCTGATGGCTGCCGGTGGCGGGGTCGAAGCTGTCGCCGACCGGCACCTGGGGCAGGGGCGCGCTGGCGCTCCAGTCGGGCTGGCCGTTGATCCAGCGGGTCGCGCCGCCGCCGGAGCGGCGGACTTCGCCATTGATGGTGAAGCGCTGTTCACCGCCGTCGACCGGGTCGCGCAGGCGCTGCTGATCGAGGGCCTGACGCTGTTGCGGGGTCAGGAAGAGGCGGCCGAGGCCCTTGGTCTCGCCGCTTTCCTCGCCCGCGGCCGGTTGGGCGGCGAGAAGGAGCAGGAGTGACAGAAGGGGGGAGGCGAAAATTTTCATGGCGGATCCCGGATATTACGGGCGGTCGATGGTGATCCAGCGCAGCTCGCATTCCGCGCTCAATTGGGCAAGGCCGTCGTTGGCATTGCGATCCTTGAGCGGGGAGAGCGTACACTGGCGAATCAGCACCAGGGCCTTGGCCTCGCTTTGCAGGCTCTCCAGGAGGCGCAGCAAATCCTCCTCGTGCACCAGGCGCAATTGCATCCGCATAGGACTGACGAAATGCGCGGCGTCGCCGCCGCCCGGGGGCAGCGGCTGGCGAGCGCCAAATTCGTAATTGAGGCCGGGAATGCGAAGACGGTGTTGTAGCTCGCGCAGCAATTCGATCCATTCCAGCCGCCGCTCGGGCCCGACGATGCCGGATTGCTGCAAATCCTGGAATTGCCGGGCGCGTTCCTTTAGTTCTTGTTCCTCGGCGCGCGCCTGTCTGAGGCGGCGCTCCAGGCTCTCTTTGCGGGCCGACGCCGTATTGCGTTCGCGCTCTGCGGCGTGATGGTCGCCGTGGCTCCACCAGGCCGGCAGGGCGGCCAGAAGCAGCAGCGCCAGAGCGCCCAAGAAGGGCCACAGCAATTTGTAGAAGTCGCGCCGGGTCAGATTCATGGCGCCGTCCGGCTGATTTCGACAATGAAGGGCTGCGCCAAGCCGGCCTCGCCAAGCTGATCGCCGCCGCGTAACGGCCGTCCGGATTCCATATTGAAGGGGGGTTGCAGGATGCGCACCCTGTTGTCTGGATCGAGCCCAAGGCGTTCGACGAATTGGTCGAAGAGTCTCAGGATTTCCCTCGGGGTCGCCGTTGCCGCGAGTTGGACATGACCGTGGATGACGGTGATTTCGTCGTGGCCATCGAGGGGGGAAGCCCTGTCCGGCGCATTGCCGGACGCGCCGCCCGGGGCCTCGCGGCCGATTCGCCAGTCGATGCGGTCCAGCGCGATGGCCGGCATGTGATCCAGAACCCGGCCAAGACGCCCCAGGGCCAGCTCGGGGTGGCCCTGCTGCTGAACGAGTGCGGCATGCAGGTCGGTCAGGCGGCGCAGGCTGTCGTTGTCGACGCCCAGTTGCGGGAAGGCGGCGGCAATCCTGGAATAACGGCTTTCCAGTTCGTTTTCGCTGGCTTCTAGCGCTTGGGTTTCCTCGCGCAGTTCGCGGGCCGTCCAGAGGTTGTGGGTGGAAAACAAGAGGCCGCCAAGCAGGGCGATCAGACCGGCGGCAAGAATGCCGCGCCGCAGCCGGTCGACCTGGTAGGCATGGCGGTGGCTGGCGGCGGCAAACTGCTGGCGCGGGGGATCGGTGGCCAGGAGTTGCAGGTACAGGAGATCGCAGCGGTTGTCCCCGGGCAGGGTTTTGAGGCCGAGCTTTCTGGCGGCGGCATGGCTGTCGACGATGGTGAAGCCGAGATTGTCTTGTCCCAGGCAAGCCTTGGTGATGGCGGGGACGGCGGGCGGATAGGCGACGATCAGCGCCGGCAAGTGGTCGTCGCGGCTGATCAGGCGCTGGCCGATCAGGTATTGCTGGAGCTTGCCGGCCTCGGCGGCGAAGCTGCTGGCGATGCCCGCGATGCTGCTGTCGATGATGGGCGCCATGCGCGAAAACAGGGTCTGGCCGTCGCGCAGATAGCTTTCGCGAATGGAGTGATCCTGCATGGTCAAGAGCAGGCACTGACGCTCGCCGCCGAGTTTTTTCAGCAACTGGCCGCCGAGCTGGGCAACGGTGTAGATGCCGGAGAGCGGCGCGTCGGCTTCCGCGATGCGCTTGAGCCAAGGCTCGAAATGGGCCGGATTGGTCAGCGCCGAGAGCAGGAGTTTCTCGTTCTTGCGCCGGGTTTTCTCGTAGCCCAGGGAGAAGGCCGTGGCCAGCGGCGAGCCCATGAAATGCTGGCCGATCTTGCGGGTAATCAGCGCCTGGCGGTCGCCCTGGGAGAGGAAGGGAATGGTTTCGAGAACATGCTCTTCCTCGGCGACGTTGGCCAGGAGCGCGAAGCGGCTGTTGCGAACGCGCAGGAGATAATGGCCGAAGGCGTGCAGGCCGTCGCTGCTGTCGCTGAAACTGTCTTCGCCATAAAAGCGCCCCTGACGCCAGGCATAGGCGGTCAGGCCGTGGGTATCGAGGTAGAGGAGGCGCTGGGTGCTCACGTGGGCAGCTTGCTGATGACGTCGTAAATCGGGCCGATGACCGACAGCATAATCCAGCCGAGCAGCGCGCCCATGAAGAGCGTCAGGACGGGCTCAATCAGGGATTGCGCCTTGCCGACCGATTCCTTGACGTCGCGATTGTAGAAATAGCTGACGTTCAAGAGCGCCCTGTCCAGCGCGCCGGAGTTTTCGCCGACGCGCAGCATGCGCACCACCAAGGGCGGGAAGAGCCCGACGTCGTGGAAAGCGCCGGCGACATTGCGGCCTTCGCGGATCGAGTGCTCGGCCTGCTCCAGCGCCGCGCGCACGACGCGGTTGCCGACGATCTCCTGGGTCGTGCGGATCGACTCCAGAACCGGGATGCCGGAGGCGTAGAGCATGGCAAAGGTATTGGCGAAGCGCGACAGGATGATTTTTTTCAAAATCGGGCCGATCAGCGGCAGGCGTAGCTTGAGGCCGTCGAACCGGGTGCGGGCGACCGGGTTGTGGCGGATGACGAAGCCCGCGATCAGCGCGATGGCGGGCGGCAGCAGCAGAATCACATACCAGTAGTCGACCAGCAGATCGGAGACGAAGAAGAGCGCTTTAGCATGCAGCGGCAATTCGAAATTCATGGCTTTCACGAACTTTTTGAGCTCGGGCACCATGAAGGTCATCAGGACGGCGGTGGCGAGCAGCACCACCACGCTGACGAAGGTCGGATAGAGCAGGAGTTTCTTGGTATTGGAGGCGAGCTCATCCTCCCAGCGCAGCGACTCGCCGATGCTGACAAGCACTTCCGGCAGCTGGCCGCTGTACTCGCCGGCGCGCACCAGGTTGACCAGCACCTGGGAAAAGACATCGGGATGGGTTTCCATCGCCTGCGACAGGGTCTGGCCGCCCTCGATATTCTCGATCAGCACCGCCACCACCTCGCGAAAATGCGGGTGTTCGATCGAGTCGCGCAGGTCGGTCAGACCGTCGAGGATGGGCACGCCGGCGCGCGTCAGTTGTTCGAGATGGAAGCAGAAATTGATCAGTTCGGGCCGCGGCACGCCGCGCGGCCCGAAGAGCGAGCGATGCTCGACCAGCTTGCCGGTGACCAGATCGAGTTCCATGCGTTTCAAGCGCATTTCCAGGTCGATCAGATTGATGGCGTCGAGACGGCCCGTGGTCATCCGGCCTTCGGCGCTGACGGCCTTGTAGTCGAAGAGCACGGCCTGCTAGCCCGACAAGTCAATGGAATGCGCGACTCCCCCCATCACGCGGGGGAAGGGGAACGCGCCCTCCCCCGCGTGCGGGGGAGGGTTGGGGAGGGG
>CAZFHE010000052.1:0-1980 GCA_964518615.1 uncultured Dechloromonas sp.
CCGCCAAGCTCGGCACACCAGCGGCATGCTGCATCACCAAACGATGTGCCCGCCTG
Organism: uncultured Dechloromonas sp.; assembly: GCA_964518615.1. Classification (GTDB taxonomy): domain Bacteria; phylum Pseudomonadota; class Gammaproteobacteria; order Burkholderiales; family Rhodocyclaceae; genus Azonexus. Next base: position 57 of record CAZFHE010000052.1, read on the forward strand.
CGCAGACGAGGCTCCAAGGTCGAAAAATCAATGGCATACTGCTTATTATCAACGTTTTGGGTGAGATGTGTAGATACCTATGCCCGGCGAGCCGAGGTCGGAGTCGGGCCGGCAATTGGATCGTGCATAATTCATTTCGTCAAAGAAGAGGATCAGGGGGATGTGTGGCGACGCTTATTCCGGCGATTGGCGCTTGCGTGTCGCGCATGACGGGCGGGGAAAAGCGCTTTGCCCAGCGCCTCGAAAGCAAGCTCGAAGAGGATTGGCTGTGCTGGTACGACGTGCCGCTTGGCCCGCGCAATCTCCATCCCGATTTCGTCATTTTCAATGCACGGCGCGGCCTTCTGGTGCTGGAGGTCAAGGATTGGCGTCTTGACAGCCTCCGCGAGATGGACCGGCAGAGCGTGGCGCTGCTGACTGCCCAAGGCATCAAGCGCCAGGTGAATCCGCTCGAACAGGCCCGGCAATATGCTCACGAAGTCGTCGATCTGCTCAAGCGCGATCCGCAACTGATCATCTCCAGCGGGTGCCAGCAAGGCACGCTGCTGTTTCCCTGGGCTTACGGCATCGTCCTTGCCAATATCACGCGCAAGCAATTCGATGGCACCGATCTGGGCGAGGTGCTGGAGCCGCATCGCGTCATCTGTCAGGACGAAATGACGGATGGCGTCGAGGCCGAAGCCTTTCAGGAGAGGTTGTGGGGCATGCTGCCCTTCGTCCGTAGCGTGCCGCTGGCCTTGCCGCAGATTGACCGCATCCGCTGGCATCTCTTTCCGGAAATCCGCATCGCCGCGCCGGGGCAGGGCGGGCTGCTGGATGATGAGGCGGCGGCGGAAATTCCCGACATCGTCCGTGTCATGGATTTGCAGCAAGAACAGCTGGCGCGCAGCCTGGGCGACGGCCATCGCGTCATCCACGGCGTCGCCGGCAGCGGCAAGACGCTGATTCTCGGCTACCGCGCCGAACATCTGGCCAAAATATGCCTCCGGCCCATCCTGGTCCTTTGCTACAACAAAACGCTGGCCAAACGCCTGGCGCTCAACATGGCCGCCCGGGGGCTGGCCGAAAAAGTGGCGGCGATGAATTTCCACCAATGGTGCCGCGCCCAATTGCTTGCCTACGACATCGGTTTGCCGGACGACAACGGGAACGAAGACGCTTTTCATGCCAGCATGGTTGAACGCATCATCCGCGCGGTCGATACCGGGCTGATTCCATCCGGGCAATATGACGCGGTGCTGGTCGACGAAGGCCACGATTTTCAGCCTGAATGGCTCAAACTCGTCGTTCAGATGGTCAATCCCGACACCAATTCGCTGCTGATTCTCTACGACGACGCCCAGTCGATCTACGGCAAGGGGCGGCACGCCAAATTCAGTTTCAAGAGCCTGGGCATCCAGGCCCAGGGGCGCACCACGCTTCTCAAAATCAATTACCGCAATACCCAGGAAGTGCTCGAACTGGCGAGCGGCATCGCCAGCGATTTGCTCAAGCCCAGCGCCAGCGATGACGATGGCGTGCCCGTCGTGGCGCCCATCAGCGCCGGTCGCCACGGACCCAAGCCCCTGCTGATCAAATTGCCGAGCATTCAGGACGAAGCCGATCACATCGCCCGGCGCTTCAAGGCAGCCCATAAAACGGGCACGCCCTGGAGCGACATGGCGGTGATTTACCGCGAATATCCTCACATCGGCAAACCCGTGCTGGCCACGCTGCGCAAGGCCGGCATCCCGGTTACCTATCACAAGGACATTACGTTTGCCGAAAAGGAAGACACCGTGAAATTCCTGACCATGCATAACTGCAAGGGCCTGGAATTTCCGCTGGTGGCGATACCGGGGCTGGGAAGGGCGGAAGTCGAAGAAGCGCGCAAAGAGGAGGAAGCGCGCTTGCTGTATGTGGCGATGACGCGGGCGACCCGGGA
>CAZFHE010000053.1:0-6311 GCA_964518615.1 uncultured Dechloromonas sp.
CAAGGTGACTTTCTGTTCATTGATGATGACATGGTGATCGCCGCCGCGCACCCGGCTCCAGGGCATGCCCCAGGCCGCCAGTTCGCGCACCGCCTTGGGCGCGGTATTGACGAACATGCGGGCAACGAGCTGATCCGCGCCCCAGTCGCTGCCGCGCACCGTATCCTCGAAATGCACGTCCTCGCTGTCGCCGATACCCTTGGCGACATTGGCAAGCGACGCCTGCATGCCGCCCTGGGCCGCGGTCGAATGCGAGCGTTTGGCCGGAACCAGCGAGAGCACGACGGTCTCAAGCCCGCGTTTTTTCGCCGCGATGGCCATCCGCAAGCCGGCCAGGCCCCCGCCAACCACCAGCACATCGGTCAAAAAGGTTTTCATGGCCCCTCTCCGCGGCGCTCGGCCTTTTCCACCGCCCAGGCTGGCGTGTAGCGCTCCCCCGCATGGGCGCGGTGCTCATAACCGATTTTCATGTAAGCGCCCAGTGTCGCAAGGCCCAGGGCCACGAAAAACCCGGTCAGCGCCCATTTCACTTTTTTCAGGGTCTCGCGGGAGGCATCCGGCCAGCCCCATTTGACCGCCAGCCGGTAAAGGCCGATGCCGCCGTGCAATTCCACCACCAGCAGCATGACGAGATAAAAAGGCCACAGGCCGTCGCTCCATATGCGGTCGGAGGATGCGTAGGGGCCGATGTCCTGGGGCCAGAAAAACATCTGGTAAAGATGGGCCGACGCAAGGAAAAACAACAAAAAACCGGTATAGACCTGCCAGATCCACAAGGTGGAATCCTCATGGCGCATCAGCGTGGCATGGGCGCGAATGGCCCGCCACTGCCGGTAATTGATCGGGAATTTGCGCACCGCCAACAGCGCGTGCGCGAAAAAAACCAGGGCCACGAAACCGACGACGCAGGAGACCAGCCAGGGATAGCTCTTGCCGAAAAAGAAATAGCCCTCGAACAGCTTGGTGATGGTCCACATGGCCGATTCGCCCAGCAGGATGGAGGCGACGAAGCCCATGTGCAGCCACATGAAAAGCGCGAGAAAAAGGCCAGTGCTGCTTTGCAGCAAATCAAGCCGGGCCGGCCATCGGTTCTTTCGGGATTTATCGGCCAGTCCCGCATGAATGATAAGGGTTTTGTTAGCCACCGCCTGCCCCCAAGGGACATTGACACAGTGCAGCATGATATCCGTTTTTCAGGCGAACGCCATCCCGTGTGCAAGGAAAGCGACGGATCACGGACGGCGCATTGTGTCGTCCGCCCTGATGCGAAAGCGGAATTACGACCCGCCCGCGCCGCAGACGGCGCAGGCCGGATCCTTGCCAAATCGCACGCTGCGCCATTCCATGCGCAAGGCATCGAAGAGCAGCAGGCGGCCTTTGAGGCTCTCGCCGATGCCGGCCGCCAGCTTCAGCGCCTCGGCCGCCTGCATGGCGCCGATGATGCCGGTCAGCGGAGCGAAAACGCCCAGGACCGCGCAGCGCACCTCCTCGATGTCGGCGGCTTCGGGAAACAGGCAGTGGTAGCAGGGAGCGTCGGCGCGGCGCAGGTCATAGACGCTGATCTGGCCATCGAAACGAATCGCGGCGCCGGAAACCAGCGGCTTCTTGTACCGGACGCAGGCGCGATTGATGGCGTGACGGGTGGAGAAATTGTCGGTGCAATCGAGTACCAGATCGGCGCGGGCGACCAGCGCCGCCAGCGCATCGTCGTCGACGCGCGCTTGCAACGGGACGATGTCGATTTCCGGATTGATGTCGCGCAGCGCTTGCCGCCCCGATTCGGCCTTGGCCATGCCGACGCGCGCCTGAGTGTGCAGGATTTGCCGTTGCAGATTGGTGAAATCGACGCTGTCGTCATCGACCAGCGTGATCCTGCCGATACCGGCCGAGGCGAGGTAAAGCGCCGCCGGCGACCCGAGCCCCCCCGCGCCGACGACCAGCGCATGCGTGGCGAGAATGCGCTCCTGCCCCTCGATGCCCAGTTCGTCGAGCAGGATGTGACGGCTGTAGCGAAGAAGTTGGTCGTCGGTCATCTTGAGGTGTCAGTGTTGACGGCAAGGGGGGAAACGCAATCCCGGCTTCGGGCGGTGGATGCCGGGATTCCACTTTGTTTCATCCAGGCCTGCCGTGTTTCATGCGCCGACGGGAGAAGTGGGCTGGGGGAGAGGGCAAATTCGCCACTAGCCCTGGCTGACCTCGACCTGGGTTTCGAGTTTTTGGCGCAGGCGGACGTGCAGTTCGCGCAGTTGTTTTTCGTCCACCGCCGAGGGGGCGTCGGTCAGGAGGCACTGGGCGCGCTGGGTCTTGGGGAAGGCGATCACGTCGCGGATGGATTCCGCGCCGGTCATCATCGTGACGATGCGATCCAGGCCGAAGGCCAAGCCGCCGTGCGGGGGCGCGCCGTATTTGAGGGCGTCGAGCAGGAAGCCGAATTTGGCCTGCTGCTCGTCCGGCCCGATGGCGAGGGCCGCGAAAACCTTCTCCTGCACGTCGGCGCGGTGGATACGCACCGAGCCGCCGCCCAGTTCCCAGCCGTTCAGCGCGAGGTCGTAGGCCTTGGCGAGGCACTTGCCGGGATCGCTGGTCAGGAGATCGAGATGCTCGTCCTTGGGGCTGGTGAAGGGGTGGTGGCAGGCGCTCCAGCGCTTGGCTTCGTCGTCGTACTCGAACATCGGGAAGTCGACGACCCACAGCGGCGCCCATTGAGCGCCGGTGACGAAGCCCTTTTCGTGGCCGATCTTGATGCGCAGCGCGCCCAGGGCGTCATTGACAATCTTGGCCTTGTCCGCGCCGAAGAAAATCAAATCGCCCGATTGCGCGTCGGTGCGCTCGATGACCGCGCGCAGCGAGGCTTCCGACAAATTCTTGACGATGGGCGATTGCAGCCCGGTTTCGTTGATCTGGCTGGCATCATTGACCTTGATATAGGCCAGGCCCTTGGCCCCGTAGATGCCGACAAATTGCGTGTAGGCGTCGATTTCGCCGCGCGTCAAGCTTGCGCCGCCGGGGATGCGCATGGCGGCGATGCGTCCGCCCTCGCTATTGGCGACCGAGGAGAACACCTTGAAGGCGACATCCTTGAAGACCTCGGTGACCTCGGTCAATTCCAGCGTCACGCGCAGATCGGGCTTGTCCGAACCGAAGCGGTGCATGGCCTCGGCGTAGCTCATGCGCGGGAAGGGCGGCAGTTCGACGTCGATGGCTTCCTTGAACACGCGGCGGATCAGTTGTTCCATCAGCGCGGTGATTTCGGCCTCATCCATGAAGGAGGTTTCGATATCGACCTGGGTGAATTCCGGCTGGCGGTCGGCGCGCAAATCCTCGTCGCGGAAGCACTTGGTAATCTGGTAATAGCGGTCGAAGCCCGAAATCATCAGCAATTGCTTGAACAATTGCGGCGATTGCGGCAGCGCGAAGAAATGGCCCGGGTGGATGCGAGAGGGCACCAGATAATCGCGCGCGCCTTCCGGCGTCGATTTGGTCAGCATCGGCGTTTCGATATCGACAAAGCCGTTGTCGTCGAGGAAACGGCGGAAAGCGCGGGCGACCTTGTAGCGCAGCATCAGATTGTTCTGCATTTGCGGACGGCGCAGGTCGATGACGCGGTGGGTCAGGCGCACATTCTCGGAAAGATTGTCCTCGTCGAGCTGGAAGGGCGGCGTCACCGAGGGGTTCAAGACCTCGATCTCGTGGCACAGCACCTCGATTTCGCCGGAAGCCAGATTGGCATTGGTGGTGCCGGCCGGGCGGGGGCGAATCTTGCCGGTGATTTTCAGGCAGAACTCATTCCTCACCGATTCGGCGATCTTGAAAGACTCGGCGCGATCCGGGTCGCAGACGATCTGGGCCAGACCCTCGCGATCCCGGAGGTCGATGAAAATGACGCCGCCGTGGTCGCGGCGGCGGTGGGCCCAGCCGCACAGAGTGACGATTTGCCCGTCGAGGGCGGCGTTGAGTTGTCCGCAGTAATGGGTACGCATGGGGCTTTCCGAATTGGCTTAAGTAGTGGATTTGACGACGACTCGCGGGTGCGGCGGCGGAGCCACGACGCCCATCGAGATAATGTATTTGAGCGCTTCGTCGATGCTCATATCGAGCTCGACCACATCCTGGCGCGGCAGCATCAGGAAGAAGCCCGAAGTCGGGTTGGGGGTGGTCGGCACATAAACGCTGACAAAGTCGCCGGGCAGATGGTTGCGAATATCGCCGCCCGGCGCGCCGGTCAGAAAAGCGATGGTCCACAGCCCCTGGCGCGGATACTGGATCAGCAGCGCCTTGCGAAACGCATTGCCATTGGGCGCGAACAGCGTGTCGGAAACCTGCTTGACCGCCTTGTACACCGAATTGACGACCGGAATGCGAGACAACAGCTTGTCCCACCAGACCACCAACTTCTGGCCGATGATATTGGTCGCCAGAAAGCCGGTCAGCAGAATCATCGCCAGGGTCAAGAGCGCGCCGACGCCGGGAATCGAGAAACCCACCAGATTTCGCGGATGGACCGCCTCCGGCAAGAGTTGCAGCGACTGATCCAGCGCGCTGATGATAATGGACAGCACCCAGGCCGTGATGACCAGGGGAACCCAGATCAACAGCCCGGTAATGAAATAGCGTTTGATCAACTGGCCGTGCACGACGAACAGCTTCCTTCACCCGTCTGACACGGCGGCGCTTTCGGCTTGTTTCCACCCTTGAAATCGGTGGCATACCAGCCGCTGCCCTTGAGTTGAAAACCAGCGGCCGAGAGCAGCTTCGCATAGCTCTCCTCGCCGCATTCCGGACACTGGGTCAGCGGCGGCGAATCGACCTTCTGCAAATGCTCTTTCTGGAAACCGCAAGTCGTGCAGCGATATTCATAGATCGGCATGGGAATCCTCCAAAACCCTTGATTATATATCTGAAAACACGATGCGCTGATAGGGGGCCGACGCGTGGGGCAAGGCCAATCGCATCCATCCCGGCACAGGCTCTCCAAAGCCCCCATCCCGAGCTGTCCGGGGCTGGCTTTGCACAGCCAGCCCGCTCGGGCTGCGCAGAGTAGTGCTCTGCGAAACCCTGCCCTCGCCCCCCGCACGCGGGGGAAGGAGACTGATTCCCTCCTCCGCAAAGCGGGGGAGGGTTAGGGAGGGGGCCAAGGGCGGGGGGGGGGAAGCGAACCCGATCTACTACGCTGGTTGTGAAATACGGCTACGCCACGTCAGAAGGCAGGCACACAATGCCGCGTTTGTCCGACTGGAAGCCGAATCAAACGGTTTCCGGGCAAATTAACCGTAGTGTCGGGAAATAGGTGCGGTAGCGTGTCGCATCGCGCGTCAGCAGTGGAAGTCGGGTAATGGCCGCGTGCGCACCAATATAGAAATCCGGCAGCGGCGAATGGCGCACGCCGCCAGCGCGGCGGTAACGCAGAAAAACCTTGCCAGCGAGAAAACCCGCCTCCCAGGGCAATGGCAGGCGGGTGAAATCACCCGGCGGCAGCGCGGCGTCGAGTTCTTCAATTCGTTCAAACCCTACTGAGACTTCGGCATAGATGAGAGGATTCACGCACAGTTGCGAAGTTGCCGCGCAATTTTCCAAGGCGCGCGAAGACCAATCGAACCACGTAGGATCGTTGGTAAATATGTCAAGCAGCACATTCGCGTCAACAAGCACCTGGCTCATGCTTCGTCGCCGCGCGTCAGTTGCATGATTTCCTCGGTGGATAACCGTGCCGTTGCGCGACCGCGCATACGCTCAACCAACTTGCGCCCGCGCGAGTCCTCTGGCTTGCGCTTGCGCAGCCAGACGCATCCGCCTTCGCTGACGAATTCGACTTCGCTGGAAGGGACGATACCCAGCATCTCACGGATTTCATGCGGAATCGTGACTTGACCTTTGGATGTGATGCGCATGGAAAGCACCTTGTTGTACAGAGCAATAAGGTAAGAGTATTACCGTCTTGCCGGCGGTGCGTCAAGCCACACATTCATGGTCAGCCACGATACCCATGGCCGTGTTGCCACCCAGTCCTATCCCGGCGGGTTGGTCGTCAAATACGTCTACACGGCGCTGGGTTATCTCAAGGAAGTGCGCAACAACGCCAGTAATGCGCTGTACTGGCGTGCCGACACCTTTGATGCCGAAGGTCATCTGCAGCAGCAGACCTACGGTAACAACGTTGTCACGCAGCAGAACTGGATCGCTGCCACCGGCCAACTGAAAACCATTATTGCCGGGGCTGGCAACGTCATGTGGCTGAGTTACGGGTACGACAAGGTCGGCAACGTCACCACCCGCACCGACGTCAACCAGGATCTCGTCGAAAATTTTTTCTA
>CAZFHE010000054.1:0-4977 GCA_964518615.1 uncultured Dechloromonas sp.
TTCTTCATCGTCAGCGCCCACCGTGAAGAGAATGTCGACGCGCCGGAGAACCTGCGCGACCTGCTCGATACCTTGCGCGCCTTGGCGGATGAATACCATTTGCCGGTCATTGTCTCGACACATCCGCGCACGCGCAAGCGGCTGGAGGCCTTGGGCGATTCGCAGGCGCACCCGTTGATTCGCTTTATGAAACCCTTTGGCCTGCTCGACTACATCAAGTTACAAATGTCGGCTCACTGTGTTCTGTCAGACAGCGGCACGATCACTGAAGAGGCATCGCTGCTGAACCTGCCTGCGATCACTCTGCGCAATGCCCACGAGCGCCCGGAGGGTATGGATGAAGGCGTATTAATCATGAGTGGTCTGAAACGCCAGCCGGTGCTCGACGCGGTCAAGGTTGTCGTCTCCCAGCACGACCGTGTGCGACGGGTGATTCCGGTGGTGCCGGACTATCAGGCTGGGCCGGTGTCCAAGCAGGTGCTACGGATCGTCCTAAGTTATACGGACTACGTCAACCGGACGATCTGGCGCAAACCCTGACCCATCCATGGCAAACGACTCAGCCTCGACGCCCTCTCGCGATGCCGCCTTCGACCGCTATCTGCTCACCGGCAGCACCGGCTTCATCGGGCGTCGGGTGCTAGCGGCGCTGGCTCAGCAGGGGGATGCCTGTCGCGTGCTGCTGCGCCACGGCGGTAATCCGCAGGGCGCTGAAGCGGTGCAAGGGGATCTGGCCGACGGCTTGGCGCTGGATGCGGCCTGCGCTGGCGTCGATTGTGTGATTCATTGCGCGGGTTTCGCCCATGCCTTTGCGGCGCGTTCCGGGGATGAGGCACGAGCGCATTGGCAGGTCAATTTCGAGGGGGCTCGCAATCTGGCCGAGGCCGCCGGTCGTGCCGGGGTGCGGCGCTTTGTTTTTCTGTCGAGCGTCAAGGCGATGGCCGAACCTGGCGAGGTTTGCGCCGATGAGGATTTTCCCGGCGAACCGGATAGCGACTATGGCCGGGCCAAGCGCGCCGCCGAAAAGGCGGTGCTGGCGGCGGCTGAGCGCTACGGCATGGAGGCCGTCAATCTGCGTCTGTGCATGGTTTATGGCGCTGGCGGGCGCGGCAATCTGGAGCGGATGGGGCGGCTGGTCCGCCGGGGGCTGTTTCCACCCCTGCCCGAAACCGGCAACCGGCGCTCGCTGGTTCATGTCGACGATGTGGTGGCGGCCATTCTGGCGGTTGCCGACGACGCGCGCGCCGCTGGCAGAACCTATATCGTCTGCGGCCCGGAAGCGCCGTCGGGACGGCAGTTGTTCGCGGCGCTGCGCGAGGCGGCGGGGCTGGGGCCGGTAAACTGGTCGGCGCCCGCCAGCCTGCTGCGTCTCATTGCCGCCGTCGGCGATGGCCTGGGCCGCCTGCCGCTCAACAGCGAAGTTTTGCAACGCCTGCTGGGCTCGGCCTGCTACGACGGTTCGCGGATTCAGGCGGAACTGGGATGGAAGCCGGTGGTTCATCTCCGGGATGGTTTGCGGGAGATGCTTGGAGAATGAAACGCGCCTTCGATCTCGCTCTCGCCCTGTTTGCCCTGCTGCTGTTCGGCGTGCCGCTTTTTCTGGTGGCCCTTGCCGTCCGGCTGACTTCGCCGGGGCCGGCGCTCTATTGGTCCGAGCGGGTGGGGCGGCACAACCGCTTGTTCAAAATGCCCAAATTCCGCAGCATGCGCATCGGCACCCCGGCGGTGGCGACACATCTGTTGCAGAACCCGGATGCCTTTCTGACGCCGATCGGCTCCTTTCTGCGCAAAACCAGCCTCGATGAACTCCCCCAGTTGTGGAGCATCCTCAAGGGCGACATGAGTTTTGTCGGGCCGCGCCCGGCCCTGTTTAATCAGGATGATCTGGTGGCCCTACGCACCGAGGCGGGAGTGCATGAATTGCTGCCGGGGCTGACCGGCTGGGCGCAGGTCAATGGCCGCGACGAATTGCCGATTCCCCTGAAGGTCGAACTGGATGCCGCCTATCTCGAACGCCGTTCTCTGGCCTTCGATGTGTATATTCTCTGGCTGACCGCGATGAAGGTCGTTCGCCGCGAGGGCGTCTCGCACTGACCCACGCTCATCAGAAAACCATGAAAAAAACGCTCCCGCCCTTCAATCCGCGCACGCTGGCCGCCTTTCTGCATGATCTGTGCGCTACCAGCATCGCCTGGTGGCTGGCCTTTTTACTGCGTTTCAATTTCGAGTTGCCGGTCGGCTACGCGCAGGCGGCATTTTCATCGCTGATCTGGCTGCTGCCGCTGTTTACCGGGCTGTTCTACTTGTTTGGTCTTTATCGCGGCCTGTGGCGATTTGCCAGCATATCGGACTTGCACCATTTGGTCGCGGCGATCGGGGTAGGCGCGCTGATGACGACCGCGGTGATTCTGCTTTTCACCATACCGAATATCCCCCGCTCGGTGCTGGTGCTACACCCGATGCTGCTGGCGCTCATCATGGGCGGCAGCCGTTTCGCCTACCGGAGCTGGAAAGAGCATCGCCTGTACGGGCCGACCCAATTGCGGGGCAGTCCGGTGATCATCCTCGGGGCCGGTGAAGCCGCTGATTCCCTGTTGCGGGAAATTCATCGCAGCGGCCAGTGGTATCCCGTGGCCATCATGGATGACAGCCCCGACAAGAAAGGGCGCCGCCTGCGGGGATTGCCGATCATTCATCCGATCGATTCCATCAGCAAGACGGCGGAAAGTCTGGGCGCCCGGCACGCCATTATCGCCATGCCTGGCGCGCGTCCTGGCGAGCGCCGGCGGGTTGCCGATCTGGCGGTTGGGGCGGGCTTGACGGTGATGACCGTGCCTTCCTATGACGATCTGCTCTCTGGCCGTCTGGCGGTTTCCAATATCCGCAAGGTGGAACTGGAGGATCTGCTGGGCCGGGATGCCGTCAAACTCGACGACGAAGGCTTGCATGGACTCCTCCGCGGGCGCGTGGTGATGGTCAGCGGGGCGGGCGGTTCGATCGGCTCGGAATTGTGCCGGCAGATTGCCCGCTTCGAGCCGGCGCGGCTCGTGCTGCTGGATTCCTCGGAATTCGCGCTCTATACCATCGACCAGGAATTGGCCGGCAAGTATTCTGCCCTCCCCCGCCAGTGCTGGGCGGCCGATGTGCGCGACGGCGAGCGGGTGGCCGAGATTCTGGCCAGCGAGCAGCCAGCGGTGGTGTTTCACGCCGCCGCGTACAAGCATGTGCCGCTGATGGAGCATGTCAATGCCTGGCAGGCGGTGCGGACCAATGCGCTGGGCACCTTGACCGTCGCCCGGGCGGCGCAGAAGGCCGGGGTTGAAAAATTCGTGCTGATTTCGACCGACAAGGCGGTCAACCCCACCAATGTGATGGGCGCGAGCAAGCGCCTGGCCGAGCGCCTGTGTCGCGCCGTCCAGGCGGAAGGCGGAACGAAATTCGTCACGGTTCGCTTTGGCAATGTGCTGGGCAGCAATGGCAGCGTGATTCCGAAATTTCGCGAACAGATCGCCAAGGGCGGGCCGGTGACGGTGACCCATCCGGAAATCACCCGCTACTTCATGACCATTCCCGAAGCCGCGCAACTCGTCCTGCAAGCCGGTTGCATGGGGCAAGGGGGCGAGATTTTCGTGCTCGACATGGGTGAGCCGGTCAGAATTGTGGATTTGGCGCGCGACATGATCCGCTTGTCCGGTTTCAGCGATGAGGAAATCCCCATCGAATTCACTGGGCTGCGCCCGGGCGAGAAGCTCTACGAGGAATTGCTGGCCGATGATGAAGCGACCCTGCCGACCCCGCATCCCAAGCTGCGCATCGCACGCCTCTCCGATGCGCTGATGGCCGACGAATATGCCGATCTGCTCGACTGGCTGAGTTCCGGCGTACGTCCCGGCGAGGAGGTCAAACAGGGCCTGCGCCGCTTCGTCCCCGAATACCTTCCCGGGCCGGCCGGCTAGGCTCCCACGCCGTGCTTCGGCCTTTGCCTCGGGGCGGGTAGACTGAGGGATTTTCCGCCCCGTCTAGATCATGGAATTCCTCGACCTGCCCCAGTTGTTATCCGCTGCCGGAACCGTCCGCCTGCCGGGTTCCAAAAGCATTTCCAACCGCGTGTTACTGCTGGCCGCGCTGGCCGAGGGGGACACGGAGGTGCGCGACCTGCTGGCCTCCGACGATACCGAGCGCATGTTGGAGGCACTTAGGGCGCTCGGCATTGGCGTCACCCACCTGGGGGATGAAAACTGGCGCATCCGCGGTTGTGCCGGGCGTATTCCGGTGCGTCAGGCGGAATTGTTCCTGGGCAATGCCGGCACCGCCTTTCGCCCCCTGACCGCCGCGCTGGCGCTCTCGGGCGGCGATTATGTGCTGAAGGGCGTGGCGCGCATGCACGAGCGGCCCATCGGCGATCTGGTCGATGGCCTGCGCCAGTTGGGGGCCGATATCGACTATCTCGGCAACGAGGGCTACCCGCCGCTGCACTTGAAGCCCAGCGCGATTCAGCCGGGCGGCGCGCTGCGGGTACGCGGCGACGTCTCCAGCCAGTTCCTGACCGGCTTGCTGATGGCCTTGCCGCTCACGGGTGAAGCGGCGACCGTCGAGGTGGTCGGCGAGCTGATTTCCAAGCCTTATATCGAGATTACGCTGGCGACCATGGCCCGTTTTGGCGTCCTCGTGCAGCGCGAGGGCTGGCAGCGCTTCACGGTGCCAGCCGGCAGCCGCTACCGCTCGCCGGGCACGGTTTATGTCGAGGGCGATGCCTCGTCGGCTTCCTATTTTCTGGCCCTGGGCGCCATAGGCGGCGGCCCGGTTCGGGTCGAGGGAGTGGGCCGCGACTCCATCCAGGGCGATGTGAAATTTGCCGAGGCGCTCTCGCAAATGGGCGCGCGGATCGAGATGGGACCGAACTGGATGGAGGCGCGGGGGCCCCAACCCTCACCCTCGACCCCTCTCCCCCACGCGGGCGAGGGGCGGCAAATCACC
>CAZFHE010000055.1:0-2099 GCA_964518615.1 uncultured Dechloromonas sp.
AAGGTCTTGGTAATCGTCCGCCGCCTTTATGACCGCCGTGAGGAACAGCAGGAAGCGCGCGTTCTGCGAGGGGGTCTCTCCGGCTCCAGCAGGTTCGCGCCGGTCGGAGCCGGTGGTGACGATGAAAGCGCCGGCGGGATAGATCAACGGATAGCCCCACGGGTGGGTGCGTACCAGATGGCCGAAGGGATTGATGCGATTGCGCAATTCGGTGTTGCCGTTGCAGGCGGTCAACAGGCGCTCGGCGAGCGCATCGTCCACGGGCCGCTTCAGGTCATTGCGCACACGGCTCTCACTACTGCCGGAACGCTCTTTCAGCAATTCGACCAAACGATCAGCGCCATCCAGACGCGCGGATTCGAGTTCAGCCAGCGTGATCCACGGTGTCTTGGCGTTCTTGGTGGCGTCGAGTTCCAGCGTGACATCGGCGGTACGTTTGACGGTGCGTTCCAGCAGACCCTCATAGACGTAGCCGATTTGCTCTACATCCAGCGCACGATACGACAGCGTGCGCCCTTGGAATTGCTGGATGGCTTCGAGCAGCAGCAAGACAGTGCGATTGTCGATCGGCAGTGGCTTGGCGAGGTCGGTGCGCCAGTCGGAATCACGGGCGCGGCCTTCGAGGAAGGGGAAACGATCCGGGTCGAACAGGGAACCGCCCAGTGCAGGCAGGCGCAGGTTTTCGTGTTCGATGCCGCCATACACAGCACGGAAAACCGCCAGCAACCGTGACCAGACATCCCAGCGGCGCTCCAGAATTTCGTCCGATTCGGCGCGTAACTGCATGCGAAGGGTGGAGAGTGCGTAGTTGGTTTCATAGCGTTCGTCACCCAAGAGCAGCAAGCCACGTTCTTCGGCGGAAAGCAGAAAGACCAGCCGCATCATCACCGTCAGCGCGGCTTCGTAGAGTTCGGCTTCTTTCACACCGCGCAGCAGCTCGCGGTTGCGGTCTTGGTCGGCCTTGTCGAGCGATTGGATGAGCACTTCGACCGCGCGGCGTACTTGCTCGCCCAAGGCGTCGGTCACTTCATCCTGAAACTTCAGCGAACGATCGAATAGCGCGGGGAGCCGCTCAGACTCATCGACGAAGAAGCGCCGGATGCCCAAGAGGTGGACAAAGGCTTGCAGGGTAACGGGTTCCTGCGCCCAGATGCGCGCATACCAACTGGCGAAAGTGGTGACCGCACCCACCGGCGCATCGATCAGCATCCAGCGTTCGCCGTTGGTCACCAAGCCAAGGCGGCAACCCGTGGCACGGCAGAGCGTCACCATGCGTTCCGCCGAGGTGCTGGCCCAGCCATCCAGCTTTGAGGTGGCATCGAGATCAATGTCTGGAGCATGGGCATGGACGAGCATCAGCGGCTTGCCGCCATTGCCGCCATTGCCGACGATGGCGAAGTCCGGCGACAGGCTTACACCGTGTTCGGGTAACGAAATGGCCAGATTCGCGGCGCACCAGTCTTGGCGCTTGAGCACATCGCCGCGACCGTTTTCGTCCAGTTCCAGACCCCGCGACAAGACCTCGTCGATCCATGCCGCGTGCAGGTCAGCAAGGTGGGGATCGTTGGTTTCCAGCGCCTCACGCCATTCGTCGTAGGCTTGACGAAGCCGCTTGCGCTTTGCCGCATCGAGTTCTTCCAGCCCTTGCGGAAAGGCTTCCTTCAAAACGGGAACGGCGAGAAACGGGCCGGAAATCTCGATGAGCGAAAGCCAGTCGTGGTGAAATCCGTCGCGGCTCATGCAGTACCTCCAGCGGATTCTGGAACGACGAAGATCACCGCTACCGGAAAGATGCGGTCGTCGAGCTTGGCATAGCGGGACTCGATGGCCTGCGTTTCCATTTCGCGCTCATCTGGAATGCGTGCGAGACGTGCTTCCAGCGCGGCGATGTCGCGTCGAAGCTGTGTGCGTTCGTCTTCGGTGAAAAGCTTGAGCTGTTCGGGTTCTCGTTCTTTTTCCAACTCGGACTGGATTGCTTTCTCCAGTTCATCGAGCACCGTGCCGATGTCGTCGACTTCCTGTTGCTTACGGATCTGGAGCGTGTTGGTCAGATAGCGGAGACGCTCCTTGGAACGGGCATCCACCGCTTTCAGGATGGC
>CAZFHE010000056.1:0-9512 GCA_964518615.1 uncultured Dechloromonas sp.
CGTCGCGCCGGTCGCCCGCGCCGCTGATGACCACCGTGCGGCGGGCCGCCGGCAGGCTTTCGACGGCCTTGACCAGGGCGAGCATGGCGTCCGGATTGTGGCCGTAGTCGGCGATCAGGGTCGCGCCTCGGTAATCGAAAACATTGAAGCGCCCGGGCGCGCTGGCCGCGTCGCTGACAAAACCGGCCAGCGCTGCTTCGATGCCCGCCCAGCCATAGCCGAGCGCCCAGGCGGCGCCGATGGCGGCCATCGCGTTTTCGATCTGAAAACCGATCGTGCCATTGCGCGTCAGCGGCACGCGGTTGAGCGCGATGCGGTGCTTTTTGCGGCCTTCGCCACACACGATGTCGCCCTTTTCGACATAGACGACGCGCTTGCCCTGGGCGCGGTGGGTGGCCAGCACCGGGTGCGTTGGGTCGAGAGCGAAAAAGATGACCTTGCCCGGACAATGGCGCGCCATGGCCGCGACCACCGGATCGGCCGCGTTGAGCACCGCAGCGCCGGTCGGGGCGACATTTTCGACAATGACGCGCTTGATGACCGCGAGATCGTGCACGGTGGTGATGTAGTTGAGGCCCAGGTGATCGCCCAGTCCGATATTGGTGACCACGGCGACATCGCACATATCGAAGCCCAGCCCCTCGCGCAACAGGCCGCCGCGCGCGGTTTCCAGTACGGCGGCGTCGACGTCGGGGTGGGAGAGTACGTTGCGGGCGCTCTTGGGGCCGGAGCAGTCGCCCTCGTCGATGCGAAGATTTTGCACATAGATGCCGTCGGTGCTGGTCATGCCGACGGAGAGGCCGTTTTGCTCAAAGATGCGGCCAATCAGGCGGCTGGTGGTGGTCTTGCCATTGGTGCCGGTGACGGCGACGACCGGGATGCGGCCATTGCCGGGTTTGCCGTCGGGCCCATCGGGAAACATCATGCCGATGATGGCCTCGCCAACCGGGCGAGGCTTGCCGAAGGAGGGGGCAAGATGCATGCGCAGCCCGGGGGCGGCATTGACCTCGACAATGCCGCCGCCCTGGTCTTCCAGGGGTTTCAGCATGGTGTCGCAGACGACGTCGATGCCCGCGATGTCGAGGCCGACCGTCCGGGCGGCGGCGACGGCGGCGGCGGCGAGTTCGGGATGCACGTTGTCGGTGACGTCGGTGGCGCTGCCGCCGGTCGAGAGATTGGCGTTATTCCGGAGCACAACGCGCACGCCGCGCTCCGGCACCGAGTCGGCGGTGTAACCCTGCTCGGCCAGACGGGTGAGGGCGATTTCGTCGAAGCGTATCTTGGTCAGCGAGGTGGCGTGGCCGTCGGAGCGGCGCGGATCGCTATTGACGAGGTCGACCAGTTCGCGGACGGTATGCGCGCCATCGCCGATGACCAGCGGCGGGTCGCGCCGGGCGGCGGCGATCAGCTTGTCGCCGATCACCAGCAGACGGTAATCGTGGCCGGGCAGATATTTCTCGACCATGATGTCATCGCGAAAATCAGTGGCCACGCGATAGGCGTGGCGCACCTGCTCCTCGGTGGCGAGATTGACCGAGATGCCCTTGCCCTGGTTGCCATCCTGCGGCTTGACCACCACCGGCAGGCCGATTTCCCGGGCGGCGGCCCAGGCGTCATCCTCATCGGCGACCGGCCGGCCAACCGGCACCGCGACGCCGGCGGCATGCAATAACTGCTTGGTCAATTCCTTGTCCTGGGCGATCGACTCGGCAATGACGCTGGTCAGGCCGGTTTCCGCGGCCTGGATGCGCTGCTGCCTGCTGCCCCAGCCGAACTGCACCAGGCTCCCCTGGGTCAGGCGGCGAAACGGAATGCCGCGCGCCTGGGCGGCGGCGATAATGGCCCCGGTCGAGGGGCCGGGACGGATGTCCTCGTCCAGATCGCGCAATTCCTTGAGCGTTGCCTCCAGATCGAAAGGCGCGTCGTTGAGCGCCGCCCGGCACAATTGCTCGGCGCGCTCGAAAGCCAGACGGCCGACATCTTCCTCGCTGTACTCGACGACCACCTGATAGACCCCCGGCTCGACGGTCTGCGCCGTGCGGCTGAAAGTCACCGGGCAGCCCGCCTGGGCTTGCAGGCCGAGGGCGGCGAATTCGAGGGCATGGGCCATCGACACGGTATCGAGCGCATCCGCCGGAATCAGGTCGCCCAGCTCGGGAAAACGGGCGCGCAATCGGCCCTCGAAACCGGGCAAATCGGCAATCGCCGACTCAGCGCCGGCGCAGGTGACGATGGCCTGAATGGCGGTATGGCGGCTCCACAAATTGGGGCCGCGCAGGGCGCGAATGCGGGAAACGTCCATGATTTATGAATAATGAGCGGGTGGGTTGGGGCGAGCCGAAGGCGAGGTCCAGCATGGAGGAGAGGCGCGTTGGGCATCCTTGCGTTCAGCCCAGGCTACGGTCTCTCTCTTACTCGTAGTGCGACCACATGCGAAGAACACGGACAACATTCTCCTTGGCAAATATTTCGTAGACCAGACGGTGCTGGATATTGATGCGTCGCGAATAGGCGCCGGCCAAGTCGCCCACCAGCTTTTCGTATGGCGGCGGATTCTGGAAGGGGTCGGCGGCCAGAATGGCCAGGAGTTCCTGGGCTTTGCCCTTCAGGCCCGCCGCCGCCAGTTTTTTTGCATCCTTCTGGGCGTGCCTGAAATAGACGATGCGCCAACTCACCACTCAAGCTCCTTGGCGCTCTCGTCAAGCGGTTCGGCCATGCCTTCCTTGATGGATTCGCCCATGCCGGGAATGGAAAGCAGGTAGAGGGTTTCCTGGATGGCGTCCCAATCTTCCGTGGATAGAAGAACCGCGCTCGTTCTTTTACCGACAATGTGGATAGGCTGATGTGATTCAGCCGCCTGGTCGATGAGGCGGTATAGGTTCGCGCGGGCTTCGCTGGCGGTCAGACTGGTCATATTCAATCTCCTTCTCGTGGCGCTACGATGGTACGCATTAGCGTACGCAATGTCGATCCGGGCATGGGGAGCGTCATGACTGGCATGGATCAAACCCGGCCAGCCAGGCCGACCGCATTCCGGCTTCGGCGCGGCAGCAGGGCGAAGGGGTCGGTCAGGTCGAGGCCGTAGGTGCGCGCGCCGGTGACGATGACTTCCTGGGAGAGGCCCAGCGCCCAGCCGGCGGCGACGGCGGCCAGCGCGTTGGCGATGCTTTCCTTCTTTTTGGCCTTGCCGATGAGGGGCGCGTCGCCCAGGCGGCACAGGCGGGTTTCATTGCCGCCATCGTCGAGGCAGATGCGCCCGTCGCTGACATAGACGCTGCGCTTGCCGGCGGTGCGTTGGGCGGCGAGCAGAGGGCTGGCGGCGGGGTCGTCGGGATCGGCGGCGAAGAGAATGACTTCGCCGTCGCACAGTTCGGCGAATCGGGCGGTCAGCGGGTCGGCGGCATTGAGCACGGCATGGCCGGATTGGAGCACGACGTCGATCTGGGTGCGGTAGGTCGCGCGCCAGGTGGTGGCGTACTCGCCATCGTCCGGCTGAACGTCCCAACGCGAGAGCTCCTCGGCCTCGGGCTGCACATTGGTGACGATGCCGACCTGGCAGCGGTCGTAAGAGAGCCCTTCGCCGAGAATGACCCGGCCGCCGTTCTCGATCACCGCCGCCTCGACGCCGCGATTGAGCAAGAGACGCCGGCCGCCTTCCCAGTTGGCGGCGTCGCTTTTCTGCACCTGTCGGCGGCCAAGAAAGAGGCCGTCGCTGCACGCAAGGCCCACGCGCTTGCCCGAGAGGTACAAGAGATGCGCGAGCATGCGCGCCACCGGCGTTTTGCCGGAGGAGCCGCTGACGCCGACCACCGGGATGCGCCCGCTTTCCCCCTCGGCGAAGAGGTTGTCGACGATGGCCTGGCCGACTGGGCGCGCTTTGCCCATGCCCGGCTCGATATGCATCAGGAGGCTGGGGCCGGCGTTGACCTCGATCACCGCGCCGCCCTGCTCGGCGAGCGGCCGGCCGATGTCGCGGCAGACGATGTCGATGCCGGCGATGTCGAGGCCGACCACGCGGGCGGCCAGCGAGGCGAGGGCGGCATTGGCGGGATGCACCTCGTCGGTGCAATCGAAGGCATGGTTGGCGCTGCGCTGGATCAACACGGCGCGGCCAGCGGCTGGCACGGCCTCGGCATCGAGGCCCTGGCGTTCGAGTTCGATCCGGGCGGCGGCGTCGATCCGGATGAGGGAGAGGGGGAGCGAAGCGCTTTCCCCGCGCCGGGGATCGGTATTGAGCTGACTGTCGATCAGTTGCTGCACCGTCTGCCTGCCGTCGCCGGTGATGGTGACGAAGTCGCTGCGATTGGCGGCGATCAGCTTGCCGCCGATGATGAGCAGACGGTGCTCGATGCCCGGAATGGAGCGCTCGACGAGCACGCTGGAGCCTTCCTGGGCGGCGATGGCATAAGCCTCGCGGACATCGGCTTTTGTGCCGAGGTCGATGAAAACGCCGCGCCCGTGGCTGCCATCGCCGGGCTTGACCGCCACCGGGTAGCCGATGTCCTCGGCGGCGGCGCAGGCATCAAGGGCATCGCTGACTTCGCGCCCTTCCGGCACCGGCACGCCGGCCGCCGAAATCAGCGTCTTGGTCAGATCCTTATCCTGCGAAATGCTGGCGGCGATGGCGCTGGTGCGGTCGGTTTCGGCTGTCCAGATGCGGCGCATCGCGGCGCCATAGCCGAATTGCACCAGATTGCCGTCCTCGAGGAGCCGGATATGGGGAATCTTGCGCGCCTCGGCGGCGGCGACGATGGCCGCGGTGGATGGGCCGAGATATTTTTGATTGACCGCCTGGGACAAGGGCTTGATGGCCTCGGCCACGTCGAAGGGTTGGTCGTGGATGGCGGCCAGCAGCAGTTCGCGGCCAATGTTCAGGGCAAGCCGGGTGCATTCCTCGTGAAAATTGCTGACCACCAGCTTGTAGATGCCGCGCCTGCTCGTCTCGCGGGTGCGGCCAAAGCCGTCGGGCAGGCCGGAGAGGCTCATCAGTTCAAGGACGATGTGTTCGAGGATGTGACCGGCCCAGGTGCCTTCCTGAAGGCGGCGCAGAAAACCGCCGCGCTCGCCGGGGCTGCAACGGTGCTCGATGAGCGAGGGCAGCCAGGCCGATAGGCGCTCAAAGAGGCCGGGAATCTTGTTGGACGGAAAATCCTCAAGCTCGCCGATGTCGATCCAGATCTCAAGGGCGGGCCGGTAGGTCCAGATGCTCGGGCCGCGAAGGGAATAACGCTCCCGGAAAATGATGTCTTTTTGGCTCATGTGGGGTTCGCCCGTTTTGTCGTCGAATGGCTAGCGAGGGCAATTACTGATTATCGACGCTTTGTTCCGACCGTGGATGACGCCGCGATAAAAATTCACCCGCCGCCCTTACAGAAAACGGTCGAGCAGCTTGCGGCTGTGGCGGTCGAGCGTCGTCAGGTCGCGGATCAGGAACTGGATGCCGTGGCTGTCGGCGATCAGGAGCCGGGTCGGCGATAGCCGCCGGATATCCTCCTCGCCCTTCAATACCAGGTCGCTCTCGCCGCGGTCGGTATCCACCCGCCAGACGCTGGGGCAGGCGAAGCTCGATACCGAGCGGATGCGGGCGATTTCCGGCACGAATTCGCGGCTTGCCAATTCCGCCTCGATCAATTCGCGGGCCGGGGCCGGCAATTCGGCCAGACGGGCGATCCAGGCGATTTCATGGCCGTCGGCGCTGACGAGGGAGAGCCCCTCGTCCGGCGCGGCGATGGGAAAGGCGCGGACGGGGACGGCGGCCACGAATGCCTCGTCCTTCTCGTCGATGACGACCAGCCGGCCGTGGCTGTCGCGGTGTACCTGGATAGTCGGAGCGGGCATCTGTGTCAGGCCGGGATGGCTTTGGCGAGTTCGGGCGAGAGCGCGGGGCCGGGGGGCAGTTCCGGCTCGGTATCGACATTGCGCGCCTGCGCTTGATAGAGCTTGTAGTAATGGCCTTCGCTGGCCATCAACTGATCGTGATTGCCGATTTCGACAATGCGGCCGCGATCCATGACCACCAGCCGGTCGGCCTTTCTGAGCGTGGAGAGGCGGTGGGCGATGGCGATGGTGGTACGGCCGTGGCCCAGATTGTCGAGCGCCTTCTGGATTTCCTTCTCGGTTTCGGTATCGACCGCCGAGGTGGCCTCGTCGAGAATCAGGATGCGCGGGTCGATCAACAGCGCCCGGGCGATGGAAATGCGCTGGCGCTCGCCGCCCGAGAGGCCCTGGCCGCGCTCGCCGACCAGCGAATCGTAGCCGTGCGGCAGGCGCAGGATGAATTCGTGGGCGTGCGCCGCGCGGGCGGCGGCGATGATTTCGGCGCGGCTGGCCTCGGGCTTGCCGTAGGCGATGTTGTCGGCGATGGTGCCGAAAAAGAGAAAAGGCTCCTGCAACACCAGACCAATGTGCCGGCGATATTCGGCAACCGGCACCGAGCGCACATCGACGCCGTCGATCAGCACCTGGCCCTCGGTGACGTCATAGAAGCGGCAAATCAGATTGACGAGGGTCGATTTGCCGGAACCGCTGTGGCCAACCAGACCAATCATCTCGCCCGGCTCGATCAAGAGATCGACATCCTGGGTCACGGCGCGCGTGCCATAGCGAAAACAGGCCGCTTTCAACTCGATGCGCCCGGCAACCTGGTTGAGATGCACGGGCCGCGTCGGCTCCGGCACGCTGGAGACATGGTCCAGAATGTCGAAAATGCGCTTGGTCGAGGACGCGGCGCGCTGGGTCGCCGACACGATGCGGCTCATCGAATCGAGGCGCGTGTAGAAGCGGCCAATGTAGGCGAGAAAGGCGGTCAGCACGCCGACCGTCGAATCGCCCCGGGCGATTTGCCAGATACCGAAAACCCACACCACCAGAAGGCCGATTTCGGTCAAGAGGGTGATGGTCGGGGTAAAGAGCGACCAGGTGCGGTTGAGCATGTCGTTCATCGCGAGGCAATGCTCATTGGCGGCGCGAAAACGCGTCGTCTCGCGCTTTTCCTGAGCAAAGGCCTTGACCACGCGGATGCCCGGAATGGTATCGGCCAGTACATTGGTCATTTCGGCCCAGACGCGGTCGATTTTCTCGAAGGCCGTGCGCATTTTTTCACGGACCACATGGATCAGCCAGCCGATGACCGGCAGCGGCAATAGCGTCGCCAGCGCAAGCCAGGGGTTGATCGAGAACAGGATGGCCGCGGTCATGGCGATCATCAACACATCGGTGGCGAAATTGAGCAGATCGAGCGACAGGAAAATATTGATGCGATCCGTTTCATTGCCGATGCGCGTCATCAGATCGCCTGTGCGCTTGCCGCCGAAATAAGCCAGCGACAGGCCGAGCAGATGGCCATAGGTCTGGGTGCGCAAATCGCGGCCCATGCGCTCCGACACCAGCGCCAGCGTATAGGTGCGCGCCCAGCCGAGCAGCCAGGCCATGAGCGCGGCGCCCAGAAGGCCGCCAAGGTATAAGGAAACCAATTGCCAGTCGATTGCTTGGCCGTTCTGGAAGGGAATCAGCACATTGTCCATCAGCGGCATGGTCAGATAGGGCGGCACCAGGGTCGCCGCCGTTGAGGCCAGCGTCAGGATGAAGCCCAGCAGCAAGCGGCCCTTGTACGGCCGGGCGAAGCGCCACAGGCGAAACAGGGTCCAAGGCGAGGGAGCGGCGGCCGCCTCGCGGCGGCACGCCGGGCAATCCTCCTCGCCCTGCGGGATCGGCGTCTGGCAGATCAGGCACAACTCGGCGGCCGGGCGTTCTACCGGCTGGCCGCTGGCGCGGCTCTCTTGTTGCAGATCGAATTCGCCAATCAGGCGCAGCGCCGCCAGATGACAAGCCCCGGTATAGCGCCAGGAGGCCAGCCGGCCAGCGGCATCGAACAATTCCAGCGTGCCGACTCCCGCATGGTCGCGCTGGCCGAGCTTGAGACCGGCGGCCAGTTCCCAGCTTTCTACCGGGCCTTCGGCGGCGCGCCAGGCGAGCAGACGGCGGTCGGTCAAGAGCGCCAGGCCGCGTGCGAAATAAAGGTGTTCGTCGAGATCGGTTTCAAGCCAGGCCAGGATGGTTTCGCCGGCTTGCAGCGCAGCGCCGACCGGGGCTGGCCACGGCGTCGGGAGCGGCAACGATGGAGCGGCGTCAGCGGCGGACAGGGGAAGCGGGGGCATCCAGAAAGTATAGCGGAAGGCTGGAGAACGCGAGCATAGGACCCGGCTGGCGGCGAGGGTGCTCATGCGATTGTCCTGCAATGTGGGCGTGGTAAGCGGGGCGAATGGCCTCATTTCTAGTACGATGCTCCGCATGATGGAACGATCCTACCGGTTTCAAAACTTCTTGAACGGTGAGCCGCTCGATGTGTTGGTTGTGGGAGGCGGCATCACCGGAGCGCCGTTATACCGTCAGCTTTGCGAGCTGGGTTATCGTGTGGCGTTGGCCGACAAGGGCGATTTTTCTTCCGGGAGCAGTCAGGCTTCCGGCATGCTCATTTGGGGTGGGTTGCTCTACCTGAAAAATCTCGATTTACTGACCGTCATTCAATTTTGCAAAGCGCGCAACGAATTGATGATGGATTTTCCCGATGCGATTTCTGTCCTGAATCTGCGCTATCCTGTTCCTGCCATCCAAAGAGTTCCGATATTGCTGGGTCTGTATCTCTACTGGCTTTTGGGAAGGTTCGCCTTGAAGCGTCCCACGATGGGGACGGCTCTTGGATATCAGGAAGGGATGTTGCGGCACTCCGACAGCCGTTTTGTGATCGAACAAATCCGAGCATTCCAGTCGGAGCATGGTATCCCTATGAACCATTGCCGTCTGGTTGCTGCCGAATTTGTTCGGGATCAACATTGCTGGACGGTGCGCTTGCGCGATGAATTGACCGGGCAGGAGCATGAAGGCAAAGCCCGGATCATCGTCAACGCAGCCGGGGTTTGGGCGGATGAGATCAACCGCCTGCTGGCCGTCGAATCGCCTTGGAAGCATGTATTGAGCAAAGGCGTCTACGTCACCTTTCCTCGGCGTGAAGGACAAACCCACGCGCACATTTATCCCATGCCGGGTGCGAATGATGTGTTATCGCATGTGCCGTGGGGGCCTGTGATGATGTGGGGGCCGACGGAAACAGCGATTCAGGATTTGGAAAGCGGATTGACGCCCAACCGAGAGGATATTCATTTTTTGCTTTCAAGCGCCAACCAATTACTACCCGAAAAAGTTGGCCCGCAGGACGTGGTTTCCATCCGTTGTGGCATCCGTCCCTTGGCCGTGGCGCGGGATTATTCTCGCGATGCCTACCCGCTCGAACTCTCCCGTAATCATCGCATCGTTTCCAACCAGGAAAAGCAGACTATTTCGATCTATGGCGGCAAATTCACTTCCAGCTTCAAGGTTGCGAATCAAGTGGCCGAACTCATTGGGCGTTGGATGCCTGCCCGGTTTTCTCCGCCAACGGCGTTTGCCCATCCACCTCAAATGGAGCACCACCCGCAACTCCAGCACGACGTGGTCACTGCGTCATGGGCCCGCGA
>CAZFHE010000057.1:0-4892 GCA_964518615.1 uncultured Dechloromonas sp.
CATAGCCCGCGACCGCCGACTTGATGCCCTTGGTCTTGGCGGCGACGATGGAGACGGCGTTGTCGAAGGCCAGCGGGCCATCGAGGAGGCCGCCGGTGATCTGGCCGCGGTCGGCCATCTTGCACAGGGCGGCGGCATGCAGCGTCGATTCGATTTTCGGATTGACGGTTTCGACCGCCGACAAAATGGCCACCTTGGGTTCGGGAATGCCGATGATGTGGGCGAGGTCGATGGCGTTCTGGATGATGTCGACCTTTTCTTCCAGGCTGGGCGCGATATTGATCGCCGCGTCGGTGATCAAGAGGGGCCGGTGGTAGGTCGGCACGCTCATCAAAAAGACGTGGCTGATGCGCCGGTTGGTGCGCAGCCCGTTGGCGCGCGAGACGACTTCGCCCATCAGTTCGTCGGTATGCAGGCTGCCTTTCATCAATGCTTCGGCGTCGCCCGTGCGAACCAGGGAGACGGCCAGGGCCGCCGAGTCGTGGCTGTGCGCGGCATTGACGATGCGGACGCCCGAGAGATCAATGGAGAATTCCTCGGCCACCGCGCGAATCTTGTTTTCCGGGCCGACCAGAATGGGCTCGATGATGCCGGCCTGGAAGGCCATGATCGGGCCCTTGAGCGATTCGTGATCGCAGGGATGGGCGACCGCGGTCGGGATCGGGTCCAGGCCCTTGACCCTCGAGAGCAGGTGATTGAAGCGCTCCAGCTTGTCGTCGATGCGCACTTCCGGCATATGCATCTGACGCAGGTGCGAGACTTTTTCGGTCGGCGCCAGCACCTCGGCGGTGCCGTGCACCACTTGCAGCCCCTCTTGGTTGGTGCACACGCAATCAAAGAGGACGTGCCGGTTGCGCTCGAATTTCTGCTTGGCGGTCACGGTGATGGTGATGATGTCGCCGATGGTCACCGGACGGGCGAAATGCAGGGTCTGGTCGACCAGGATGGTGCCGGGGCCGGGGAATTGCGTGCCGAGCACGGTCGAGATCAAGGAGCCGCACCACATGCCATGGGCAATCACCTCGCGGAACACGCCGCTTTGCGAATATTGCGGATCGACGACGGCGGGGTTGAAGTCGCCGGTCAGGATGGCGAACAGCTTGACGTCTTCCGGCATCAGCGTGCGGGTCAGGCTGGCCGAATCGCCGACGGCAATTTCGTCGAATATCTTGTTGGCCAGATATTGTTGCTCGTTATTCGCTTGCATGGTGGACTCCCGGGAATAGTCTTTGGGGCAGAAGGTGAAGCTTAATATAGGGTGGTGCGATGCAGCAAACAATGTTGCCGCATGCCATGCGGGCAGTCAGTCGCGCCTGGCCTGACGCCGCTCCCGGGCGTGCCCGGCGAGCGGGATATCCACCGCCAATTGCGGATGCAAGCTCAAGAGCCGGTCGATCACCCATTGATTGGCGGCATAAGCGAATTCGCGCGCAGCCAGCGAGGCGCCGGTCAATGCCTCGACGAACAGCGCGACCGCCGCCGAACGGCTGATGCCATATTCGCAATGCACCATCACCGACATGTCGAATGGCGCCATTTGCAATTTGCGGATGAAGTTGTCGATGGCGCGGGCCATGTGCAGATCGAAGAGGCCGGGCAAGGGCGGCTGGTATTCGTCGGCCGGCACCGCGTCGAAAAAGGACAGGCGCAGCACGTGGCGGAACATCGGGTCGAGCCGGGCGGGCGGCGTGCTGGGATCGGTGATCGAAATCACCGCCATATAAGGATTGCCGGCCAGCGATTCGGCGAGCTGGCGCGAGGTGTAGCGGACTTGGCTGATGGTCATGGGCGGGAGGTCAAGCTTGGGGTCATTCCATGAAAACCGGATCGGAAAAGACCAGCGTGCCGTCCTTGCGCATCATCAGATTGTCGGTCTTGATGAGATCGGGCAGGGCGCCGTATTCCTCGACGAAGCTTTCCAGCGCCCGCAGCGATTCCTGCACCGCATCGCTCCAGTCCATCGGCGTCACCGCCAGATGATGCAGGGCGATCCGCCCCATGTCCTGGGCCAGATTGCGCCACATCATGCAGGCGTCGAAATAGGCGGTCGAAATCCGGGTCGCCACGTCGGCGGCTTCGCCGGCGGCGAGCGGGTAGAGGCGCTCGACCTCGACGATATGAAAGGGAAAGCCGCGGCTGGAACGGCCAACCGTGCCGTGGTCGGCGAACACGACAGGAAAATGGCGGCCGGTCGGGCGGTCGGAGGCGGTGTAATAAGCGTGATCGGTCGGCGAGGAAAGAATCTTGTAGACGCGTTCCTGACCGTCGACGGTATCGGCCTCGACGACGATGCTGGATTCGCCGCGACCGATTTCCCTACGTCCATTGAGCAGGGGATGGTCGGGAATCGGGTCGGTAATGATCGAAGCCTCATTGCCGTGCATGCTTTCCTCTCCTAAGCGTGGTTATCGCTGGCGCGGGCGGCGCGGCCCCGCGCCGTCCTCAGGCGATGATATGGGCCCCGGCATCGACGTAGATGGTCTGGCCGGTCATGCCCGAAGAGCCCGGCGTGCACAAGAAGGCAGTCAGAGCGCCGACCTCCTCGATGGTCACCGTGCGGCCGAGCGGCGCTTTCTGGGCGTCGGATTCGATCAGATTGTTGAAATTGGCAATGCCGGAAGCGGCGCGGGTCATGATGGGGCCGGGCGACACGGCAAAGACGCGGATGCCCTTGGGGCCGAGGTCATAAGCCATGTAGCGCACCGCCGACTCAAGCGCCGCCTTGATAATGCCCATGACGCCGTAATTGCGCACGACGCGTTCCGCGCCGAGGTAAGACATGGTGATCAAGGAGCCGCCCTGGGGCATCAAGGGCTCCAGCGCCTTGGCCAGGCGCAGGAAGCTGTGGCAGGACACATTCATGGCCGCCTCGAAGCCGCTCTGGGTAGTGTCGATGACGCGGCCATGCAGATCCTGGGCATTGCAGAAGGCCATCGAATGCAGCGCGAAATCGACGGTGCCGAAGGTCTCGCCGCACTGGGCGACAATATTTTCCAGGCTGCCCGGCTCGGCGACGTCGAGCTTCAAGAACAGCTTGGCGCCCAGCGCCTCGGCCAGCGGCTGGGTGTAGCGGGCGGTCTTGTCGTTCTGATAGGTAATGGCGACCTCGCCGCCCAGGGCGACGATGGCCTTGGCGACGGCGTAGGCGATCGACTTGTCGTTGGCGATGCCGGTAATGAGACCTTTTTTGCCGGCGAGCGGCAGCAAGGAAGAGGCCGTTTGGTTGGTTTCCATGATTGCGATTGAAAATGAAGCGGCTGGGCAAACATGGTGCGATGCATCATGCCGTGGCACAGTCTGTTGGCAGAAAAGGGTTAGGCAGCGCCGAGGCGCAGCCTTACATTGTGGCACAAGCGGGGGAGGGCATGTTGGCGAGGCGATCTGCCAACAGGGAAATCGCATAAACGGATAGCTTGGCGCGATTGCCCTGGGTATTGTCTGAGCTTCTATGTGGTTATACTGGCGTAACCATGAATATCGTTCTGGATACCTCCGTTCTCGTTGCCGCCGTGCGTTCCCGGCAGGGGGCCAGTCAGCAACTGTTGCGACGCTTGCCGTCGCCGCGCTTCACGCTGGCCTTGTCGGTGGCGCTGTACACGGAGTGGCAAGCCGTGTTGACCCGGCCTGAACACTTGCCGCCGGGCATGGACGCCGAGCGCATGCAGGGCTTTTTGCGCTATCTGGCTTCCATCGCGCACTTGCAGGACGTGCATTATCTGTGGCGGCCATTTTTGCGCGACCCGGATGATGACATGGTGCTGGAGTGCGCGGTGGCTTCTGGCAGCCGTTACATCGTGACGCATAATTTGAAGGATTTTCGCGGCGCGGATACCCTGGGGGTAAGGGCTGTCACCCCCGCCGATTTTCTGCATTTTCTGGAGGCTCGATCATGGCCGCTTTGACCATCCGCTTGTCCGATTCCGTGCACCGCAAGATCAAGGAACTGGCCGCTCATGATGGCGTGTCGGTCAATCAGTTCATTGCCAGCGCCGCTGCCGAAAAAATGGCCAGCGTGATGACCCTGGACTGGCTGCGCGCCGAAGCCGCCCAGGGCCGTCGCGCCGATTTTCTGGCCTTGCTGGATGCCGCGCCCGATGTGTCGCCGATTTCAGGCGACGAGCGCGGATCATTCACGGGGCAGGGCGAAGGCTAGGTCCCTGCCGGACTTGTCGAAATGCATCCCGAATCCCTGTCCGGCATGGTCCGCCGGATTTCCTGGCGGCCCTTTCTGGCGCTATGCCTGCTCGCCGCTTGCGCCGGTTACGACGGGCGCGGGCTGATGCCCGGTCTTTCGAGTGTCGAGGATGTCATCGCCGTCATGGGCGAACCCGCGCTGCGCTGGCGGGATGCCGATGGCGGCCAGCAACTGGCCTACCCGCGCGGCCCGGCCGGGCCGCATACCTATATGGCCTATTTCGGCCCGGATGGCCGCCTGATCCGGATCGAAAATGTGCTGCAAATGAGGCATTTCGCCCGGATCGCGCCGGGGAAGGACGACCGTGAGGCCGTTCTGCGCCTCATCGGGCCGCCCAATCCGGAGTGGACCCTGTACTTCGCGGCGCGCGACGAACTGGCCTGGGAATGGCGCTTCTGCGACGACTGGAGCCGCCTTGCGCGCTTCGACGTATTGTTCGACGCCGCCTCCGGCTTGGTGCGGAGCGCCATGCAGCGTCCGGAGCCGGGCTGGGGCCGGGGAGGCGCGCCGTATTGCGGCCGCTCGCCGTGAAAACCCGTCAAACCATGCGCCGCCAGGATGCCATCCCGGCGGCGTTTGCCCTGATTAACCCGGCAAGCAAATAGCTTGTATTGTTGCCCCCATCCCAGCCTTCCCCCGCAAGCGGGGGAAGGAGCCAGATTCCCTCCCCTGCTTGCGGGGGAGGGTTAGGGTGGGG
>CAZFHE010000058.1:0-2758 GCA_964518615.1 uncultured Dechloromonas sp.
TCCCGTTTCAAACGGGCGTTCTTCAGTGTCAGCGCCGGATACTTACCCAAGGTCAGCTTTTCGCTCTTGCCGTTGAGCCGGTAGCGGTAGCGCCAGACGACGCCCCCGGTTGGAAACACCTCCACATATAGCCCCCGATCGTCGGCGACCGTGTAGGTCTTGTCTTTGGGTTTGAGCGCCTTGAGCGCGGTGTCAGTCAGCGACATTTCGCCTCCTGTGTGTCCAAGTGGAGGAATCATCGACCAAAATCGGCCAATTTGGACAATTACATGGACACAAAAATCAATGGCTGCCGGGATACATCAGGAAGTATCAGTGGCTGTCATTGAAAATAAATTTCTTTATTTTCAATATGATATTGGAACTCGGTGGACGTCATTGGGTGTCCATGGAAGTAATCTCACTTCCCAATGCAAAACCGGCTGAAGATGACGCCGAGCAGGTCGTCGGCGGTGAATTCGCCGGTGATTTCGGCAAGCGCCTGCTGGGCCAGGCGCAATTCTTCGGCGAATAGCTCCAACGCGGGCATGGGGCCTTCGACCACGGCGCGAGCGGCGGCGATGCGCTCTTGGGCGCGCTCCAGCGAGCGCAGATGGCGTTCGCGGGCGATGAACACGTCTTCGGCCGGATGCCAGCCCGCGATGCGCAGGAGTTCGGCGCGCAACAGATCCATGCCTTGATGGGTCTTGGCCGATAGCGAAATGGCCACCGCGTCGCCATGGGCGTCGTGCTCGGCGTGGCGTTCCGGCTCGCGGCCGGCGAGGTCGATCTTGTTGTAGACGGTGATGCGCCGCAAATTGGCGGGTAGGCGGGCCAGGATTTCCCGGTCGGCGTCGGTGACGCCATGGCGGGCATCGACCAGGAGCAGGAGCAGGTCGGCCTTGGCGATTTCCTGCCAGCTTCTTTCGATGCCGATGCGCTCGACTTCGTCATCGGTATCGCGCAGCCCGGCGGTATCAATGATGTGCAGCGGGATGCCCTCGATCTGGATGGCGGAGCGCAGCGCATCGCGGGTGGTGCCGGCAATGGCCGTGACGATGGCCAGCTCGTCGCCGGCCAGGCGGTTGAGCAGCGAGGATTTGCCCACATTGGGCTGACCGGCGAGCACGACATTGAGGCCGGCTTGCAGCAGCCGGCCCTGGCCTGCGCGGTCGAAGACTTCGGCGAGCTTCAATTGCAGACGTTCGAGACGGCCAAAGGCATCGGCGGCCTTCAGGAAGTCGATGTCCTCCTCGGGAAAATCGAGGCTTGCCTCGACCAGCATGCGCAGATTGATCAATTCCTCGGTCAGGCCGTGGATGGCTCGCGAAAACTCGCCTTGCAGCGAGCGCACGGCGGAGCGGGCGGCGCTGGCGGTGGCGGCGTCGATCAGATCGGCGACGGCCTCGGCCTGGGCCAGATCCATCTTTCCATTGAGAAAGGCGCGGCGGCTGAATTCGCCCGGCTCGGCCAGCCGGGCGCCAAGATCGAGGCAGCGGGCGAGCAGCATTTGCATGACCACCGGGCCGCCATGGCCTTGCAATTCGAGCACATCCTCGCCGGTAAAGGAGTTCGGCGCGGGAAAATAGAGCAAGAGGCCGCTGTCGATAAGGCTGGCGTCGGCGGCCCGGAATTCGGCCAGGGTGGCATGGCGCGGCTTGGGCGTCTTGCCGCATAGCGCAAAAGCAAAGGGCAGCAAATCGCTGCCCGAGACGCGGATGACGCCAACGCCGCCACGGCCGGGAGCCGTGGCGATGGCGGCGAAGGTGTCGGTGTTCACACTGTGCTGCTCCGTAAATGGCCGCACGTAAATGAAATTGCAGGATTCGCATCTACGGCAAGGCGCAAAGCGCAGCGATACCGGAATGTATCGCGAGCATTTGTAACGCCGCCGGAGGCGCGAAGACGCAATTTCATGTGCGAGTTATTTGCGGGGCAGCACATTAAGCTCTGGCGTCGTTGGCCGCCTTGCCGCCGGCGTCGATCAGGCGGGTGATCTGCCACTGCTGGGCGATGGACAGGATGTTGTTTACCACCCAGTAGAGCACGAGGCCGGAGGGGAACCAGAAGAACATGATGCCGAAAATCAGCGGCATGAGCATCATCACCTTGGCCTGGATGGGATCGGGCGGCGTCGGGTTGAGCCTGGTCTGGATAAACATCGAGATCATCATGATGACTGGCAGGATGAACCAGGGATCGGGCGCGGCCAGATCCTCGATCCACAGCGTCCAGGGCGCGCCGCGCATTTCGACCGCGCCGAGCAGCACCCAGTAAAGGGCGATGAAGACCGGAATCTGGATCAGGATGGGCAGGCAGCCGCCCAGCGGATTGACCTTCTCGGTCTGGTAGAGCTTCATCATTTCCTGATTCAGGCGCTGCTTGTCGTCGGCGTAGCACTCCTTCAACTGCATCAGGCGCGGGGTGAGCACGCGCATCTTGGCCATCGACTTGTAGGAAGCCGCCGACAGCGGGAAGAAGATGGCCTTGATGATGATGGTCAGCACGACGATCGCCCAGCCCCAGTTGCCGACAATGCCGTGGATGAATTGCAGGGCCCAGAAAATCGGCGCGGCGATGACTGTCAGCCAGCCGTAATCGACGACCAGGGGCAGACCCGGCGCGACCGCTTTGAGCGCCGCCTGTTCCTGCGGACCGGCGTACAGCTGGACCGCCTTGACGCCGGTGGCACCCGGCGCGATTTCGGCCATCGGCACGATCAGACCGGCCTGATAGACATTGGCGCCATCGAGTTTAAGCGCGTAGAACTAGCCCGCCC
>CAZFHE010000059.1:0-2546 GCA_964518615.1 uncultured Dechloromonas sp.
AAGTAAGCCAATTCCGGTTCACCCAGGCAAGGCCGGCCCTCATGGCCGGCCTTGCCGCTTTTGCTTTCGGAGTGCATCTTGGCACGTCGCAGAGTCGTCATCACCGGTCTGGGCCTGATTTCCCCGGTCGGTAACAGCGTCGAGGAAGGCTGGCGGAATATCGTCGCCGGCGTTTCCGGTATCGCCCCCATCACACGCTTCGATACCTCCAGCTTTCCGGTCCGCTTTGCCGGCGAGGTCAAGGATTTCGATATCACCCAATACATTGCCGCCAAGGATGCGCGCCGGATGGACAAATTCATCCATTACGGCCTGGCCGCCGGCATACAGGCCGTGCGCGACGCCGGTCTGGACCAGGAAGGCGCGGCCGACCCCGAGCGCGTCGGCGTCGCCATCGGCTCCGGCATCGGCGGCCTGCCCTTGATCGAGGAAACCAAGGACGAATACAACGCGGCCGGCATGCGCAAGATTTCGCCCTTTTTCGTGCCCGGTTCCATCATCAACATGATTTCCGGCAACCTCTCCATCGAGTACGGCTTCAAGGGGCCGAATCTCTCCATCGTCACCGCCTGCACCACCGGCACCCATTCCATCGGCGAGGCCGCGCGCCTCATCGAGTATGGCGACGCCGACGTGATGATTGCCGGCGGGGCCGAATCCACCGTGTCGCCGCTCGGCTTGGGCGGATTCTGCGCGGCCCGCGCGCTGTCGACCCGCAACGACGACCCGGCCACGGCCAGCCGTCCGTGGGACAAGGATCGCGACGGCTTCGTGCTGGGCGAGGGCGCGGGCGTTCTGGTGCTGGAGGAATACGAGCACGCCAAGGCGCGCGGCGCCAAAATCTACGCCGAAGTGGCCGGCTATGGCATGAGCGCCGACGCCTACCACATCACCGCGCCCAATATGGACGGCCCGCGCCGCTCCATGATCAATGCGCTGAAAAATGCCGGCGTTTCGCCTGCCGACGTGCAGTACGTGAATGCACACGGCACCTCGACGCCGCTCGGCGACAAGAACGAATCGGACGCCATCAAGGCCGCGTTCGGCCATGCCGCTCAAGACGTCGTCATCAATTCCACCAAGTCGATGACCGGCCACCTGCTGGGCGGGGCCGGCGGCGTCGAGTCGCTCTTCACGGTGCTGGCCGTCCATCATCAGATCTCGCCGCCGACCATCAATATCTTCAACCAGGATCCCGAATGCGACCTGGATTACTGCGCCAACACGGCGCGGCCCATGAAGATCGAGCTGGCGCTGAAAAACAACTTCGGCTTCGGCGGAACCAACGGATCGCTGGTTTTCAAGCGTATCTGATACAGCGCTCGGGATAAGAACGGTGCAGTTTCCGATCACCATCGGACTCTACCGTTCGCGTTTTCCGGACGCCTTCCTGGCCGCCGCCGCCTTGCTTGCCAGTCTCTCCGCGCTCTTCTTTCCCCAAGCCCTTGCCATCCGGGCGGCCCTGCTGCTGCTCATCTGGGGGATTGCCCTATGGGCCTGGCGCCGTCTGGCCCCGCCGCTGACGGCGCTACGCCTCGAAGCGGACGGCGGGATTCAGGCGGCTGGCGACGGCCAGGATTTTCTTCCGGCAACCATCCTGCCGGACGCCACGGTTCACCCCTGGCTCACCGTACTGCGCCTCGAACTCCCTGGCGGAAAGCGCTGCGTCCTCCTCGTTACAACCGGAAGCGCCAGCCCCGACGATTTCCGCCGTCTGCGGGTGTTTCTGCGCTGGCGGGCCGATTTCAGGCGTCCGGCCCGCCCTTCAGCACCGTATTCCTGATTCTCTTGGAGGTTTCAGGGTAATCCAGCGAATGGTG
The DNA here is from genome assembly GCA_964518615.1 of uncultured Dechloromonas sp. Classification (GTDB taxonomy): domain Bacteria; phylum Pseudomonadota; class Gammaproteobacteria; order Burkholderiales; family Rhodocyclaceae; genus Azonexus. The sequence continues at coordinate 1,821 of CAZFHE010000059.1, forward strand.
CAGGCCGCGGCTTTCGCGGCGCAGGATGGCGCAGCGGATGATGAGTTCGGCGGTCAGCACCAGGTTGCGCAATTCGATCAGGTCGTGGCTGACGCGGAAATTGGAATAGAAGTCGTGGATTTCGCGTTTTAAGAGGCGCACGCGGTGCAGGGCGCGCTTCAAGCGCTTGTTGGTGCGCACGATACCGACGTAGTCCCACATGAAGCGCCGCAATTCGTCCCAGTTGTGGGAGATGACGACTTCCTCGTCGGCGTCGGTGACCCGGCTTTCGTCCCATTCGGACAGGGCGGGCAGCGGGCTTGGGCGCTTGGACAGAATGTCCTTGACCGCCGCTTCGGCGAATACCAGGCATTCGAGGAGCGAGTTGGAGGCCAGGCGGTTGGCGCCGTGCAGGCCGGTGCAGGAGGCTTCGCCGGCGACGTAGAGGCCGGCGACGTCGGTGCGTCCGTGGAGGTCGCAGACGATGCCGCCGCAGGTGTAGTGGGCGGCGGGAACCACGGGGATCGGCTGGCGCGCGATGTCGATGCCGAGTTCCAGGCAGCGGGCGTGGATATTGGGGAAGTGTTCGCGGATGAAGGCTTCTCCCTTGTGCGAAATGTCGAGAAAAACGCAGTCGAGGCCGCGTTTTTTCATCTCGAAGTCGATGGCTCTGGCGACGATGTCGCGCGGCGCGAGTTCGGCGCGCTCGTCGTGTTCGGGCATGAAGCGCGTGCCGTCGGGGAGCTT
>CAZFHE010000060.1:0-3681 GCA_964518615.1 uncultured Dechloromonas sp.
GTCGGTTTCACCCTGTAAGCCATACTCGATGATGGTGTCGTGCCCATCACCCCGGCCGAAGACGTAGGTGTCCGAGCCAGTGCCGCCTTGCAGGGTATCGTCGCCAGCCCCGCCATCCAGGGTGTCGCTGCCGGTCCCGCCGATCAACAGGTCATTGCCCCCTCGCCCAAAAATCAGGTCGTCACCGCCCTTGCCGTCGATGACGTCATCGAATTCCGTACCGCGCAGCGCGTCGTTGGTTTCGGTGGGCGTGCCGAACGGATTCCAGCCAGCCAGGGCGGCATCAAAGGTTTTTGAGACATCGGCCCCCAGCGGCAGCAGGGCGCTCTTGAAGGCGTCGAGGTCCACATCGCCGAGTTGTCCCAGCCCCTTGAGCGAGAGCAGAAAGTCGCCGAGCGCCTCCAGCCCCGCTAGATGATCGGCTTCGATCTGCGCCGCAATCGTGCTGGATACTTGAGAGAGGTCGCCGTGGGCGCTCTGGGTTTCCGCGTCCCAGGACCAGGCGATCTGCTCGAACAAATCCTTGAGATGGGTTTGCATCATCAACTGGCCATAGACCAGAGCTTTGAGTTGATCCCAGGCTTCGAGCAATACCGGCGCGGCCCGGCCGTGCGGGTTGGGGTCGCGCGTGCCCCAGCACCAGACGCCGAACCATTCTTCACCGAGAAATTCGTCCAGGGGTTCGAGCTGACGGGCATCGCCAATGGCATTGCCATAGATTTGGGTCGCGCCCCGGCTAAATGGATCAATATCCTGCACGCCGGTCCAGCGGTAGATGATCTGGGTGATGAGCGCGTCGCGCTCGAATGCCGTCTCGGCTTGGGTAAAGGCCGTCACCAGGGCTTGCAGTTTGCCCGTGCTATCCATCGCCATGGCTTGATGCAGGTCGCGCACCTTGCCGTAGCCCCGGGCGGTGGGCAGGGCGGCGATGTCGTCGGGGATGTCCACTCGTTCGGTGGCGATGCTGTAGGTGGGGTCGGTCTTGACCCAAACGTCGGTGGCGGCGCGGGTCTGGCCGTCGGTGGTGGTGTAGCTGCCGATCTGCTGGTGGGCATTGCCCTGGGCGTCGACGATGTTCGAGTTCGTATAGGCGAGGTTGATGCTTTGGACGCCGGCTTCGGCCAAGGTCAGCAATTCGCCGTCATCGGTGCGGCCATTGCCGTTGCTGTCGAGTTCCTTCAGCGCTTCAAAGCCGTTGGCGGCTTTCTTGCTTGCTGCCGTTGGAAAAACGAATTTTCCAAGCTAGGCGGCGCTACTCGCCGGCCACGGTCATCCGTTCGATCAGGATGGAGCCGGTCTGCTTGCTGCCGCGCACCTCGACGTCGTTGCCGACGGCTTGTATGCCGGCGAACATGTTCCTGAGATTGCCGGCGATGGTGATTTCCTCGACCGGATGGGCGATTTGTCCATTTTCCACCCAGAAGCCGGCCGCGCCGCGCGAATAGTCGCCGGTTACGTAATTGATGCCGTGGCCGAGGAGTTCGGTGACGAAAAGGCCGCGGCCCATGCGCGAGAGGAGGCCGGAAAGGTCGAGTTCGCCCGGCTCGATGATCAGATTGTGGCTGCCGCCGGCATTGCCGGTGGTCTGCATGCCCAGCTTGCGGGCCGTGTAGGCGCTGAGGAAATAGCCTTGCAGAATGCCGTCCTTGACCACGTCGCGCTCGCGGGTGGCGACGCCGTCGCTGTCGAAGGCGGCGCTGCCGAGGCCGCAGCGAATATGCGGGCGCTCGGCGATGCGCACGAATTCCGGCATCACCCGCTTGCCCAGATGGTCGAGCAAAAACGAGGATTTGCGATACAGCGCGCCGCCGCTCGCCGCATGCACCAGGCTGCCGATGAGCCCAACGGCAATCGGCGCTTCGAACAGCACCGGGAATTCGCCGGTCTTGACGCGCCGCCCGCCCAGCCTTGCCACCGCGCGCTCGGCGGCGATGCGCCCGACATGAATCGGGTCGTCGAGGCGGGAGGCGTCGCGGTTCGTGGTGTACCAGTCGTCGCGCTGCATCGTTTCTTGCTCGCCGGCAATCACCGAGCAGGCGACATAATGGCGCGAGGTCGGGTAGCCGCCCATGAAACCCAGGCTATTGGCCGAGACGAATTGCGCTTCCTGGGTCGATACCGTCGCCCCTTCCGAATTGCTGATTTTGGGGCTGCTATCGAAGGCCGCCTGTTCGCAGCGCCGGGCGGTTTCGATGGCCTCTTCGACGCTGAGCGCCCAGGGATGATGGAGATCGAGATCGGGGCAGTCGCGGGCCATCAGGGCGGCCTCGGCCAGCCCCGCGCAATTGTCCTCGGCGGTGAAACGGGCGATGGAGAGCGCCGCTTCCACCGTTTCGCGCAGCGCCTTGGGCGAGAAATCGGAGGTGCTGGCATAGCCCTTGCGCTGGCCGCAATAGACGGTGATGCCGACCCCCTTGTCGCGATTGAACTCGATGGTTTCGACCTCGTCGCAACGCACGCCGACGGTCTGGCCAAAGCCTTCGGAAACATCCACCTCGCAGGCGCTCGCGCCCTTCTGGCGGGCATGGCCGAGGACATCGGCAGCCAGTTGCTGCAAGGTGGCGAAGGGGTAGGCGAAGGCGGCGGAAGCGGTGGCGGTATCGGGCATGGAGGCGGCGGGAAAAGAGGGAAGGGCCAAGGCAAAAGCCGCTATCATAGCAGCCCGCTACCGCCGCTTCCGCGAATACCCCATGTACGAAGAAGATTTCACCGAAAACACTGGCCGCCCCTCGAAAACCAAGAAAAAGGAGGCGATGCACGAGTTGCGCGATCTCGGGGCCGAGCTGGTCGAATTGTCGGCCGGCCAGTTAAAGCGCATCGAGCTGCCGGACAATATCCGGCAAGCGGTGCGCGACTGCCAGAAAATCACCGCCCACGGCGCTCGCCGCCGGCAGATCCAGTATCTCGGCAAATTGATGCGCGAAACCGACGATGCGCCCATTCGCGCGGGTCTTGCGCTGCTGCGCGGCGAATCGTCGGCCGAAACCGCGCGCCTGCACCGGCTGGAACGGCTTCGCGCGTCGCTATTGGAAGATGAAGCCTGCCTTCGCGACATCGCCGCTCAGTGGCCGGGGGCCGATCTGCAACAATTGCGCCAGTTGCGCCGCAATGCGCTGAAGGAACAGGAAGGCGGCAAGCCGCCCAAAAATTTCCGCGCCATTTTTCAGGTCTTGCAGGAACTCGACCGCGAATCGGGCGCTGGCTCCGCAGCGAATAGAGAGGAAGGAGAGGCCGGTGGCGGCGAATGAGGTTTTGAAAATCGGCCTGGTTTCCATCAGCGACCGCGCCTCGACCGGCATTTACGAAGACCAGGGCATTCCCGCGCTACAGGAATGGCTTGCCGCCGCGCTGACCTCGCCCTGGCAGGCACAAACCCGGCTGATCGCCGACGAGCGGGCCGTCATCGAGCAGGCGCTGATCGAATTGGTCGACGACCTCGGCTGCCATCTGGTCCTGACCACCGGCGGCACCGGCCCCGCGGTGCGCGATGTCACGCCGGAAGCCACGCTGGCCGTCGGCGACAAGGAAATGCCGGGCTTCGGCGAGGAGATGCGGCGCATCAGCCTCAATTTCGTGCCGACCGCGATACTCTCGCGCCAGGTGGCGGTCATCCGCAAAGGGTCGCTGATCATCAACCTGCCCGGCCAGCCCAAAGCCATCCGCGAAACCCTCGAAGGCGCG
>CAZFHE010000061.1:0-3903 GCA_964518615.1 uncultured Dechloromonas sp.
GAAGCCGGGCAGGGTCAGGCGCAGGCGGGCCAAGTTGTCGGCATGGTCGGCGATCCGCTCGCCGGCCTCGTCGTCGTAGCCGGTCGACGCGCCGATCAGGCGCAGGCCGTCGACTTCCGGCATGGCGTAGCCGATCTGGAACAGCACGGTATCGAGGGCCGGCCTCGCGCTCGCGGGCAGATGGCTGACCTGGCCGCGCGCGGCGCGCTGTGGCAGCCAGGCGAAGGGCGCGAAACCGGGAGCCGCCGCGCCGCTGGCCATGACCAGCACGGGCGCTTCGGCCAGCAGCCCGCCATCGGCGGAGCGCGCGCGCCAGCCGCCGGCATCTGGTTCGAGGCGGGCGACGGGGGTCGAGAAGCGGCCATGGATGCGCTCGGGAAAGGCGGCCAGCGCCGCCCGGCAGACCGAGGGCGGCTGCACCCAGCCGGCGGTGGGGAACCACCAGCCGCCGTTCTTTACTGGCTGGCCGAGACGCTGGCTGGCCGCGTCGCGGTCGAGGTATTGCAAGAGCTCGGACGGCAGCCCCAGTTGTTCGACCGTGCGCCGCTGTTGCGCCTCATGCTCGGCTTCGCGGGCCAGATGCAGGACGCCGCAAGGGGACCAGCGGGCCGAGGGCAGGGTTTCGAGCAGCGCGCGGGTCGCGAGAAATCCGGCCCGGGTCAGGCGAGACAGGCGGTTGTCGTCGGCGCTGGGCAGCGGCCGCAGCATGCCGGCGAGATTGCTGGAAGCGCCGCAGCCGGGCGCGGCGGCCTCTTCCAGCACCGTGACCTCCCAACCCGCCGAAGCCAGGCGATGCGCCGCCGTGCTGCCCGCGATGCCCGCGCCGATCACGAGGGCGCGCCGCTCGGCAGGCGGCGGCCGGCGCTCGGGCCGGCGCGAGCGGAAACGGCCAGCCAGCATCTCGCGTTTGCCCGCAAAGCCGGGGCGTTTCTCCAGATCGAACTCGGCGGCTTTTAGCGCTCCGCGCACTTCGCTCGCGACCGACCAGGTGGCCAGCGTGGCGCCGGGCGCGGCCATGCGGGCCAGACCCCGGCACAGCGTCGGCGTCCATAGTTCGGGATTCTTGGCGGGCGAAAAGCCATCGAGATAATAGGCGTCAACCGAGGCGTCGATGTCGCCCAGCCTTGTGACGGCGTCGCCGAATAACAGCGTCAGGATGAGTTGATCATCCTCGAAATAGAGGCGGTGCATGCCCGGCGTCAGTGGCGGCCAGCGCCGCTGCAACTGCCCGGCCAGGGCGGCGAATTCTGGCCAGGCGCGCTGGGCGATGGCGAGATCGGCGGCGGAAAAGGGATGCTTCTCGACCGAGACGAAATGCAGACGCCGACAGCGCTGCGGATCGTCGCGCCAGGCTTGCCAGGTGGCGAGAAAATTCAGGCCGAGGCCAAAGCCGGTTTCGAGAATGACGAGACGCTGGCGGCTCCGCCAGCGCGCCGGCAAATCGTTGCCGCCAAGAAAAACATGCCGCGCCTGCGCCGGTCCGCCGTGGGCCGAGTGGTATACGTCGCCGAAGGCGCTGGAGAAGGGCGTGCCGTCGGGGGCGAATTCGAGACGGGCGGGAATGAGTCTATCCACGATACGAACGCCGGGGCCGCCTGCTGCCGCTTGAGCCAAGTGAGGCGCTATGGTGCGTCCGGTGAGACTTAGAGCGGTTTCGGTTCAAGTGCTGACATTTCCCCTCTCCCGCAAGCGGGCGAGGGGTGCAAAGCGCGTGGGCGCGGAAGTTTGTGTTTGCCCACATTGGAATCAAAACCGCTTTAACGGTTGATGGGCGGGCGCGGCGTCGTCTTATTCCAACCGCATTTGCGGAAACAGAATCACGTCGCGGATGGCCGGCGAGTCGGTTAGCAGCATGATCAGGCGGTCGATGCCGATGCCGCAGCCGCCGGTGGGCGGCAGGCCGTATTCCAGCGCGCGGATGAAATCGGCGTCGTAAAACATCGCCTCTTCGTCGCCGGCGTCCTTGGCCTTGGCCTGCTCCAGGAAGCGGGCGGCCTGGTCCTCGGCGTCGTTCAGCTCGGAAAAACCATTGGCGATTTCGCGGCCGACGATAAAAAGTTCGAAGCGCTCGGTGATTTCCGGATTGCTGTCGGAAGCGCGGGCCAGCGGCGAAACCTCGACCGGATAGTCGATGATGAAGGTCGGTTCCCAGCACTGGGCCTCGGCGCAGGCTTCAAACAATTGCAATTGCAGGCTGCCGAGGCCGCCCGGCTTCACCTTTTCGCCGAAAGCCTGAATCTTGCTCTTGAGCCAGTCGGCGTCGGCCAACTGGGCGTCGGTGAATTCCGGATGCTGGCGCTGGATGGCCTGGTTGATGGTCAGGCGGTGGAAGGGGCGGGAGAGATCCAGCTCGCGGCCCTGGTATTGGAACACCTCCTTGCCCAGCGCCTCGCGCGCGGCATGGCGCAGTAGCCCTTCCGTGAAATCCATCAGCGTGTGGTAGTTCGCGTAAGCCTCGTAGAATTCCATCATCGTGAATTCCGGATTGTGGCGCGGACTCAGGCCCTCATTGCGGAAATTGCGGTTGATCTCGAAAACCTTTTCGAAACCGCCGACCACCAGGCGCTTCAAATACAGCTCCGGGGCAATGCGCAGGAACTGCCGCATGTCCAGCGCATTGTGATGGGTCACAAAAGGCCGCGCCGTGGCGCCGCCGGGGATGGGATGCATCATCGGCGTCTCGACTTCCATGAAGCCGTGATGGCACATGTAATTGCGGATCGACTGAACGATGGCCGAACGGGCGCGGAAGGTGAAGCGCGTCTCCTCGTTCATGATGAGATCAACGTAGCGCTGGCGGTACTTCAACTCCTGGTCGGCCAGACCGTGGAACTTATCCGGCAGCGGGCGCAGCGACTTGGTCAGCAAGCGAATCTCGGCGACCTGGATCGATAACTCGCCGGTTCGCGTTTTCATCAGCGTGCCGACCACGCCGAGAATATCGCCCAAATCCCAGCCCTTGAAAGCGGCGTAGACATCCTCGCCAACATGGTCGCGGGCCACGTAAATCTGGATGCGCCCGGACAAATCCTGCAAGGTGGCGAAGGAAGCCTTGCCCATCACGCGCTTCAACATCATCCGGCCGGCAAGCTTGACCTCGACCGGCAGATCCGCAAGTTCCTCGACGCTCTTGTTGCCGTAGACCTCATGCAGCTTGGCGGCGGTGTTCTCGCGCTGGAAATCGTTCGGAAAAGCCTGGCCGCTCTTGCGCCATTCGGCGAGCTTGGCGCGACGTTCCGCGATGATGTGGTTCTCGTCCTGCTGGACCGGAGCTTGCTGTTCGCTGGTGGACATGAAGAATCCTTGGAAAGGGCTGGCGACGAAAAGCCGCGTAAAACCCTGAATTCTCGCCGATTTGTGGGGTTTGGGACAAGTTCGGCGTGCCGTCATGCACCGCAACGCCGATACATGCCGAATGAGAGAATTCTTGGTCCATTTGGCCACAGGCAGAAGCCCGGGCGTATGGGAGTTGTTTGGCGGTGAGCCGCTGGCGAACCCCAGATAGCCATCCTGTATCTGGGCGAATTTCCCTTCACATCAATCCGCAAGAAACGAGTTCAACCAACTGCGCTGCGAAGGTACGCCAGCAGTCGTCGCAAGGCGACTAGACGATGGCGCATTGACGACGGAATTTTGACCATGGCCAAGGATCTGACATCGCTTGCCGGACAATTGACGCGCGAACTTCCCGGTGTGACACGACCCGGCAGGCTACCAACCGGGGAAGGACCTCTGACAAATGTCGAACGTCAGGCACGACGCCGGGCGAAGCACATCAAGTTGGAGAGCGGGTCAAGGATGGCCGCTACAATTGCCGATCTGGCACGAGCATTCGACCTCAGCAAGGAAGAAGTCACGCAGCGCCTATTACGGTTTGCGTTACGTAACAGAAATTGGCGTCAG
>CAZFHE010000062.1:0-5340 GCA_964518615.1 uncultured Dechloromonas sp.
CCTGATCGAAGGCAAGGCCATCCAGTTGCACCCGCTCGTCTGCGCGGCCTTCAACGCCGACTTCGACGGCGACCAGATGGCCGTCCACGTGCCGTTGTCGCTGGAAGCGCAGATGGAAGCCCGCACCCTGATGCTGGCCTCCAACAACGTGCTGTCGCCCGCCAACGGCCAGCCCATCATCGTGCCGTCTCAGGACATCGTGCTGGGCCTCTACTATGCCACCCGCGAGAAAATCAACGGCAAGGGCGAAGGCATGTATTTCGCCGATATCGCCGAAATCGAGCGCGCCATGGCCGCCAAGGAACTCGACATTCAGTCCCGCATCTCGGTGCGTCTGAAAGAGTACGAGCCGGGCGCGGCCGATGGCGAATGGATCGAGAAGTCGGTGCGCGTCGAAACCACCGCCGGGCGCGCGCTGCTTTCCCGGATTCTGCCCAAGGGCCTGCCCTTCAAGGCGGTCGACCGCGCGCTGAAGAAGAAGGAAATTTCCAAGCTGATCGACGAATCCTTCCGCCGCTGCGGCTTGAAGGAAACCGTGGTCTTTGCCGACAAGCTGATGCAAAACGGCTATGCGCTGGCCACCCGGGCCGGCATCTCCTTCTGTTCGGACGACATGCGCGTGCCGGCCCGGAAATACGAGATCATCGCCGCCGCCGAAGCCGAGGTGAAGGAAATCGAGACCCAGTACACCAACGGTCTGGTCACCCAGGGCGAGCGTTACAACAAGGTCGTCGATATCTGGGGCCGCACCGGCGACCAGGTGGCCAAGGTGATGATGGACGAACTCGGCCACGAGGATGCCATCGACCGCCACGGCAAGAAGGTCAAGCAGGAATCGTTCAATTCCATCTACATGATGGCCGACTCCGGCGCGCGAGGCTCGGCGGCCCAGATTCGCCAGCTGGCCGGCATGCGCGGCCTGATGGCCAAGCCTGACGGTTCCATTATCGAGACGCCGATCACGACCAATTTCCGCGAGGGTCTGAACGTTCTTCAGTACTTCATCTCGACCCACGGCGCCCGTAAGGGTCTGGCCGACACCGCGCTGAAGACCGCCAACTCCGGCTACCTGACCCGCCGTCTGGTCGACGTCACGCAAGACTTGGTGATTACCGAGGACGACTGCGGCACGCCGAACGGCTTCGTGGTCAAGGCCCTGGTCGAGGGCGGCGAAGTCATCGAGCCGCTGCGCGAGCGGATTCTTGGCCGTGTCACCATCGACGATCTGGTCGATCCGGAAACCCAGGAAACGGTCATTTTCGGCGGCACCATGCTCGACGAGGACCTGGTCGACCTGATCGACAAGCTGGGCATCGACGAAGTCAAGGTTCGCACCCCGCTGACCTGCGACACCCGCTACGGCCTGTGCGCCAAGTGCTACGGCCGCGATCTCGGCCGCGGCATGCTGGTCAATGCCGGCGAATCGGTCGGCGTCATCGCCGCCCAGTCCATCGGCGAACCGGGCACCCAGCTCACCATGCGGACCTTCCACGTCGGCGGCGCGGCCTCCCGGGCCGCCGTCGCCTCGCAAGTCGAAGCCAAGTCGGCCGGTACCATCCGCTATACCAGCAACATGCGCTACGTGACCAGCGCCAAGGGCGAGAAGGTGGTCATTTCCCGTTCCGGCGAGGTGCTGATCACCGACGACCACGGCCGCGAGCGCGAGCGCCACAAGGTGCCGTATGGCGCCTTGCTGCTCGCCGATGAAGGCAAGGCGCTCAAGGCCGGCGCCAAGCTCGCCACCTGGGATCCGCATACCCGCCCCATCGTCGCCGAGTACGCCGGTACCGTGAAATTCGAGAATGTCGAGGAAGGCGTCACCGTGGCCAAGCAGGTCGACGATGTGACCGGCCTTTCCACCCTCGTCGTGATCGACCACAAGCGCGGCGGCAAGGCAGCGACCAAGGGCCTGCGCCCGGTCGTCAAGCTGCTCGATGAGGCCGGTCAGGAAGTGAAAGTCCACGGCAGCGACCACTCGGTCTCCATCGCCTTCCAGGTCGGCTCCATCATCTCGGTGGCGGACGGCCAGCAGGTTGGCGTCGGCGACGTGCTCGCCCGCATGCCGCAGGAATCGGCCAAGACCCGCGACATCACCGGCGGTCTGCCGCGCGTCGCCGAGCTGTTCGAAGCCCGCACGCCGAAGGATGCCTCGGTGCTCGCCGAATTCACCGGCACCATCTCGTTCGGCAAGGACACCAAGGGCAAGCAGCGTCTGATCATCACCGATCTCGACGGCAGCGCCCACGAGTACCTGATCCCGAAAGACAAGCATGTGCTGGTGCACGACGGCCAGGTGGTCAACAAGGGCGAGAAAATCGTCGAGGGGCTGCCCGATCCGCACGACATCCTGCGCTTGCAGGGCGTCGAGGCGCTCGCCCGCTACATCACCGACGAAGTGCAGGACGTCTATCGCTTGCAGGGCGTGAAGATCAACGACAAGCACATTGAAGTGATCGTCCGCCAGATGCTGCGCCGGGTCACCATCGTCGAGCCGGGCGATACCAAGTTCATCAAGTCGGAACAGGTCGAGCGCGCCGAATTGCTGGCCGAGAACGACCGCGTGACCGCCGAGGGCAAGCTGCCGGCGACTTTCGAGCACATGCTGCTCGGTATCACCAAGGCCTCGCTATCGACCGATTCCTTCATCTCCGCGGCGTCCTTCCAGGAAACCACCCGCGTGCTCACCGAAGCCGCCATCATGGGCAAGCGCGACGAGCTGCGCGGTCTCAAGGAAAACGTCATCGTCGGCCGTCTCATCCCCGCCGGCACGGGCCTCGCCCACCACCGCAGCCGCAAGGCCCAAGCGCTGGGCGAAGACCAGGCCGCCGACCGGGAAATCGAGCCGGCCGTCGCCGAGTCGACGGAGCAGGAGGCGGATCAGGGCTTGTAAGTTGTACGCAACCCCCATGTCGCGTTGACATGGGGGTTGATCAACCATAGAATCTATGGTCTTTGTCGGCGGAGGCTAATCATTGTCTTCGCTATGGATAACAAAATCGCCGTCGTGCCTGTCTGTCAGGCCCGGCTGTTGAAGGAAGTACGATATGCCGACTATCAACCAGCTCGTGCGCAAGCCGCGCGTTGCCGAGGTGACCAAGAGCAAGGTGCCTGCTCTGGAAAAATGCCCGCAGAAGCGCGGCGTGTGCACCCGTGTTTACACCACCACCCCGAAGAAGCCGAACTCCGCGCTGCGTAAGGTTTGCAAGGTTCGTCTGACGAATGGCTTCGAGGTCATTTCCTATATCGGCGGTGAGGGCCACAACTTGCAGGAGCACTCCGTGGTCCTGATTCGTGGCGGCCGGGTCAAGGATTTGCCGGGTGTGCGTTACCACACCGTGCGCGGCTCCCTGGATACCCAGGGCGTCAAGGATCGTAAGCAGGCCCGTTCCAAGTACGGCGCCAAGCGTCCGAAGGCTGCCTGATTTTTTCAGCGGCTTGAGTAAGTGGCCGTCCCTTTGGGCGGTCGGGAGAGGCCGGAAGGGTGTTGCCTTAGGGTTGCCCCTTTTCCGGCTTTTCGACTGAATCGTGTTTAACAGAGGTCAATATGCCCCGTCGTCGTGAAGTACCCAAGCGCGACATTCTGCCGGATCCCAAGTTCGGCAATGTCGAAGTGTCCAAGTTCATCAACGCCATCATGCAGAGCGGCAAGAAGTCGGTTGCCGAGCGCATCGTCTATGGCGCTTTCGGCATCATCGCCACCAAGTCCGGCAAGGATCCGCTGGAAGTGTTCAGCGCGGCCATGAGCAATGTTCGCCCCATGGTCGAGGTGAAGTCCCGCCGCGTCGGCGGCGCCAACTACCAGGTGCCGGTCGAGGTTCGTCCGGCTCGCCGCGCCGCGCTCGCCATGCGCTGGCTGCGCGAATTCGCGCGCAAGCGTTCCGAGAAGTCCATGGGTCAGCGTCTGGCCGCCGAAATGATGGAGGCCGCTGAAAATCGCGGCGGCGCCGTGAAGAAGCGCGATGAAGTGCATCGCATGGCCGAAGCCAACAAGGCTTTTGCCCACTTCCGCTTCTAATTCGCAAAGGACCCTACCGTGGCCCGTAAAACCCCTATTGAGCGCTACCGCAATATCGGTATCAGCGCTCATATCGACGCCGGCAAAACCACCACCACCGAGCGCATCCTGTTCTACACCGGCGTGAATCACAAGCTCGGCGAAGTGCATGATGGCGCGGCTACCATGGACTGGATGGAGCAGGAGCAGGAGCGCGGCCTCACCATTACCTCCGCTGCCACCACCTGTTTCTGGAAGGGCATGGAGGGCAATTTCCCGGAGCATCGCTTCAATATTATCGACACCCCGGGACACGTCGATTTCACCATCGAGGTCGAGCGTTCGATGCGCGTGCTCGATGGCGCTTGCATGGTCTACTGCGCGGTTGGCGGCGTTCAGCCCCAGTCGGAGACGGTCTGGCGTCAGGCGACCAAGTACAAGGTGCCGCGTCTGGCCTTTGTGAACAAGATGGACCGTTCCGGCGCCAATTTCTTCCGCGTCGTCGAGCAGATGAAGCTGCGCCTGAAGGCCAATCCGGTGCCTGTCGTCATTCCCATCGGGGCCGAGGACACCTTTGCCGGCGTCGTCGACTTGATCAAGATGAAGGCCATCATCTGGGACGAAGCCTCCCAGGGCATGAAGTTCGAGTACCGCGACATTCCGGCCGAATTGCTGGAAACGGCGCAGACTTGGCGCGAGCAGCTGGTCGAGGTGGCCGCCGAGGCCTCCGAGGACCTGATGAACGAGTACCTCGAGAACGGCGATCTGTCCGAGGAAAAGATCAAGCTGGGCATCCGTCAGCGCACGCTGGCTTGCGAAATCCAGCCGATGCTGTGCGGCACCGCCTTCAAGAACAAGGGCGTGCAGCGCATGCTCGACGCCGTCATCGAGTTTTTGCCCTCGCCCGTGGATATTCCGCCGGTCGAAGGCACTGATGACCGCGAGCAGCCGGTTTCGCGCAAGGCCGACGATGCCGAGAAATTCTCGGCGCTTGCCTTCAAGCTGATGACCGACCCCTTCGTCGGGCAGCTGACCTTTATCCGCGTCTATTCCGGCGTGCTGCATTCGGGCTCGACCGTGCTGAACTCGGTCAAGGGCAAGAAGGAGCGCATCGGCCGCATTCTGCAGATGCACGCCAACAACCGCGAGGAAATCAAGGAAGTGTTGGCCGGCGACATCGCCGCTTGCGTGGGTCTGAAGGAAGTGACCACCGGCGAAACCCTGTGCGATCCGGACGCCCCGGTGATTCTTGAGCGCATGGTGTTCCCGGAGCCGGTGATTCACGTCGCCGTCGAGCCGAAAACCAAGGCCGACCAGGAGAAGATGGGCATCGCGCTGGGCCGTCT
>CAZFHE010000063.1:0-4189 GCA_964518615.1 uncultured Dechloromonas sp.
CGCGTTCCTGGCTGCCGGGAGATCGTCGCCCATCCAAGCTACATCGTGGTATATCGCGTCGGATTGAACCACATCGAAATCCTACGCGTGCTGCATGCACGACAGGAATACCCGTAAGCTTGCTGTATTAGCCAGCGTAGGGTGCAATAAGCGCAGCGCATTGCGCCGGTTGTCCGGGCGCTGCCGATGTAGAAGCGCGGTATTTCTGGATTCCAATGCGAAGGGGCGAATTTTGACGGTGTAATGCGCTTTGCTCATTGCACCCTACGGCTTGATCTATTCGCCCCGGGTCAAGATGGATAAATCGGCCATCCGGGTCGGCGGCGTGGAAGTCAATTTGAGCCCGGGCATGGCGGTGGCGGTGGAAATCAAGACTGACAAGCGGCGCGTCATCGAATGCTTTCTTTCGCCCTTGATCCAGCATGCCCAGGAGAGTTTGCGGGAGCGGTGAGGGCTGGTTCGGCCCACGGCGCGCTTTGCCAAGCTTCGATAGCGTGCTGCCGGGCATATATACTGGCGGCCTGACTACAAGGGAGAGCCGATGTACGCAGCACCATTTTTCCGGCTGGCCGCCGTGGCCTTTGCCGGGATTCATCTTGGCATGGCGCCGGCCGTGGCGCAGAACCTTCTGGGGTTTGATGACATGTCTTGTGTCGCCTGGGGGGCGGCGAAGGATGATCCCGATCTGCGCGCCGCCCAAGTTGCCTGGATTCGCGGCTTTCTCAGCGGACACAATTACGCGCTGCCGAAGCAGCAGGTGTCGGTCATTTCCAGCGGCACGATCGAGAATTACATCAACCGCTATTGTGCGAGCAACCCGAAAGGTAGTTTCGGCGAGGGCGCGATGCGTTTGAGCGACCAGTTTTCCGGCCGCAATCAGCCGATCCGCAAATAGCTCAGGGGCGGTAGAAAACCGCCAGCCAGATGGTGTGCCGCCCGGCTGGCGTCCAGTCGACGCGGTGGCGGCGGTGGGGGGCGATGTCGAGGGCGTCGCCGGCCCGCAGGTGGCGGGCTTCGATCTCGTCGGCAAAGCGCAGCCGGGCTTCGCCTTGCAGCAAGACCACCCATTCGCCTTCGTCCTGGTCGTACCAGAAACCGGGCGGGCTGCACTGGCCGCTGGAGACGATGCGCTCGATGCGCAGGCCAGGGCGGGCCAGCAATTCGCGACATTGCTCTTCGCCGCCGAGCGCTGGCAGGTCGGCGAAGAGCTTGCCGTTCATGGCTGGGGATAGGCTAGGGCGGTTCAGACGCCCTGCTTGAGGCTGGCCTCGATGAAATCGTCGAGGTCGCCGTCGAGCACGGCCTGGGTGTTGCCGACTTCGTGATTGGTGCGCAGATCCTTGATGCGGCTCTGATCGAGCACGTAGGAGCGAATCTGGTGGCCCCAGCCGATGTCGGATTTGGCGTCTTCGAGCTTTTGCTGTTCGGCCTGCTGCTTGCGCAATTCGTGCTCGTAGAGCCGGGCGCGCAGCATTTGCCAGGCTTCGTCGCGATTGCGGTGCTGGGAGCGGTCGTTCTGGCATTGCACGACGATGCCGGTCGGAATGTGCGTCAGGCGCACCGCCGAATCGGTCTTGTTGATGTGCTGGCCGCCCGCGCCGGAAGCGCGATAGGTGTCGGTGCGCACATAGGCCGGGTTGATGGCGATCTCGATGGAGTCGTCGACTTCCGGATAAACGAAAACCGAGGTGAAGCTGGTATGCCGGCGGGCGTTGGAATCAAAGGGCGATTTGCGCACCAGGCGGTGAATGCCGGTTTCGGTGCGTAGCGTGCCATAGGCGTAATCGCCGGTGAATTTGACGGTGGCGCTCTTGATGCCGGCCACGTCGCCTTCCGACTCTTCCAGAACCTCGACGGCAAAGCCCCTTTTTTCGCCGAATTTCAGGTACATGCGCAGCAACATCGACGCCCAGTCCTGGGCCTCGGTGCCGCCCGCGCCCGCCTGGATTGCGAGGAAGCAGGGCATGGGGTCGGAGGGGTTGTTGAACATGCGCCGGAATTCGAGGGCGGCGAGTTTCTTTTCGAGTTCGGCATTGTCGGCCTCGACGGCGATGAGGGTGTCGTCGTCGTTATCGTCGCGGCCCATGGCGAACAGCTCGCGGCCATCCTTGACGCCGCTATCCACGGCTTCGAGGACGAGCACGATGTCTTCCAGCGATTTCTTTTCGCGGCCCAGCTCCTGGGCGCGTTTCGGATCGTCCCAAATTTTGGGATCTTCCATCTCCAGATTGAGGAGCGTCAGGCGTTCGCGCTTGTGGTCGTAGTCAAAGATACCTCCGTAGCTCGGCGGCGCGTTGCGCCAGATCGTCGAGCTGGTTGGCGATACTGTTCAGGTGTTCGGCTTCCATCGGGATTCCTGCGGATCGTTACGAAAACCCGCCATTATACCGCGCCGCGATCGGGTCTGGACAAGCCGCGAGGGGGCGAGGGGAGGGCGGATCAGGCGATGGCTTCGCTTTTTTCTTCCGCGAAATCGAGGCGGATCTTGCCGTCGGGGTCGAGGTCGACGCTCACCCGGCCGCCGTTGGCCAGCCGGCCGAACAGCAGTTCGTCGGCCAGCGCCGAGCGGATGGTGTCCTGGATCAGGCGGGCCATTGGTCTTGCGCCCATCAGCGGATCGAAACCCTTCCTGGCCAGCAGTTCCTTGACCGCCTCGGTGAAGTGCGCCTCAACCTTCTTTTCGTGCAACTGTTCTTCAAGCTGCATCAGGAACTTGTCGACAACGCGCAGGATGATGTCGTGGTCGAGCGGGGCGAAGGAGATGGCGGCGTCCAGACGATTGCGGAATTCCGGCGTGAATAGCCGCTTGATTTCGGCCATTTCGTCGCCGGTCTGCCGGCTGCTGGTAAAGCCCATGCTCGATTTTTGCAGGTCGGCGGCGCCGGCATTGGTGGTCATGATGATGACCACGTTGCGGAAATCGGCCTTGCGCCCGTTGTTGTCGGTCAGCGCGCCGTGATCCATCACTTGCAGCAGGATGTTGAAGATATCGGGATGCGCTTTCTCGATTTCGTCGAGCAGCAGCACGCAGTAGGGCTTCTTGGTCACCGCCTCGGTCAGGAGGCCGCCCTGCTCGAAGCCGACATAACCCGGCGGCGCGCCGATCAGCCGTGAGACGGCGTGGCGCTCCATGTACTCGCTCATGTCAAAGCGCAGCAATTCGATGCCGAGGCAGTAGGCCAGTTGCCTGGCGACCTCGGTCTTGCCGACGCCGGTCGGGCCGCTGAACAGGAAGGAGCCGATCGGCTTGTCCGGGTGGCCGAGCCCGGAACGGGCCATCTTGATGGCCCGGGTCAGCGCGTCGATGGCCTTGTCCTGGCCAAAGACCACTGCCTTCAAATCGCGGTCGAGATTTTTCAGCGCGCCGCGGTCGTCCAGCGTCACGTGCTGCGACGGGATGCGGGCGATTTTGGCGACAATTTCCTCGATGTCGGTTTTGTTGATCATTTTTTTCTGCCTGGACTTCGGCAGGATGCGCTGGGCGGCGCCGGCCTCGTCGATGACGTCGATGGCCTTGTCGGGTAGATGGCGGTCGGTGATGTAGCGGGCCGAGAGTTCGGCCGCCGACGAAATGGCCGTCGCCGAGTACTTGATGCCGTGGTGCGCCTCGAAGCGCGCTTTCAGGCCCTTGAGAATTTCGACCGTCTCGGCCACCGAGGGCTCGTTGACGTCGATTTTCTGGAAACGGCGCGACAGTGCGCTGTCCTTTTCGAAAACGCCGCGAAACTCGGTATAGGTCGTCGCCCCGATGCACTTCAACTGGCCGGTGGAAAGCGCGGGCTTCAACAGGTTGGAGGCATCGAGCGTGCCGCCGGAGGCGGAGCCCGCGCCGATCAGGGTATGGATTTCGTCAATGAACAAAATCGCGTTCGGGTTGTTGCTCAACTGCTTGAGCACGCCCTTCAAGCGCTGCTCGAAGTCGCCCCGGTACTTGGTGCCGGCCAGGAGCGCCCCCATATCCAGCGAATAGACGCTGGCCTGGGCGAGGATTTCCGGCACCTCGTTCTCGACAATGCGGCGGGCCAGGCCCTCGGCGATCGCCGTCTTGCCGACGCCGGCCTCGCCGACCAGCAGCGGGTTATTTTTGCGACGCCGGCACAGGGTCTGGATCACGCGCTCCAGTTCCTTGTCGCGGCCGATCAGCGGGTCGATCTTGCCCTCTTGCGCCAGCGCGTTGAGCTTGATGGTG
>CAZFHE010000064.1:0-6083 GCA_964518615.1 uncultured Dechloromonas sp.
GCAAAGGCAAGGCTGATGCTGGCCACGAATAGCGCAATGCTCGACAGGATGCGTTTCATTGAAAATCCTCCAATATAGGTTTGCCAAATGGAATGAAAAACCGCCCGCCGGACTTTCTGGCGGGCGAGTCATTCTATATCAATATGACAACAAGCCGGCACGGAGAATTCCAAAAGATTAAGCGGCGAATACCACGCGGCCGCCGACCAAGGTCGCCCTGACCTTGCCGGTCAGCCTCTGGCCGAGCCAGGGCGAGTTCTTGCCCCGGCTCTTCAGGCTGTGGGCGTTCAATTGCCATTCGGCGGCCGGATCGAAGATGCAGACGTCGGCCACCGCGCCGGGCGCCAGATGCGCCTGGGGCAGGCCGAGAATCGCCGCCGGGGCCGCGGTGATGCGAGAGAGCGCCCGGATCAGGTCCACGCCCGCGGCTTCCGCCCATTTCAGGGTCAGGGGCAGCAGCACTTCCAGCCCGGTGGCGCCCGGCCTGGCTTCGCCGAAGGGCAAGAGCTTGTCATCGGCGCCCAAGGGCGTATGGTCGGAGCAGATCGCCGCCAGGCCTTCGGCGACGGCCGCCGACAAAGCCTCTCGGTCGCGCTGGCTGCGCAAGGGCGGCACGAAACGGGCATGCGGATCGAAAAAGCCGATATCGCGCTCGCAAAGCAAGAGATGATGCACGCCGACATCGCAAGTCACCGGCAGCCCCTCGGCCCGCGCCTCTGCCACCTGCGCCGCGCCCGCCGCCGACGACAGCCGGGTCAGGTGCACCCGACAACCGGTGTCGCGCACCAATTGGACGATGGTGGCAATGGCGATGGTTTCGGCGGCCACCGGAATGCCGGCAAGGCCCAGGCGGCTGGCCACCTCGCCCTCGTGGGCAATGCCATTGCGCGCCAGCCAGTAATCCTGAGGTTGCAACCAGACCGGGAAATCAAAGGTCGCCGCGTATTCCATTGCGCGCAGCAGGGCCTCGGTATCGACCACCGGCTGCATGGCCTGAGAGAAGGCAACGCAGCCGGCCTTTTTCAGACCGGCAAGCTCCGCCAGACGCTCGCCCTTCAAGCCCAGGGTCAGCGCGCCGAGCGGCAGCACCCGCGCCTTGCCAATCTCGGCGCCGCGATGCACCAGGCGGTCGGCCAATTCCGGCTCGTCGAGCGGCGGATCGGCGTCGGGGGGTACGACCACCGAGGTGACGCCGCCGGCCACGGCGGCGGCCAGTTCGGCCTCGATACTGTTGAGACGGGCCCCGAGGTCGATGAAACCGGGACAGACGACGCAGCCAGCCGCGTCGATGCTGCGCTCGGCGACAAAGCCGGAAGGCGGCTCGCCCAACCCCGCGATGCGGCCATCGGCGATGAAGAGGGAGGCGAGGCGGTCCGTACCGTGCTTAGGATCGACGATGCGGCCATTGTTGATTTCGATATTCATATCAATTCCCCGCGACGATGCTCATGACGGCCATGCGCACGGCAATGCCGAACGTGACCTGGGGCAGGATCACGGCCTGCGGCCCGTCGGCCACCGCCGAATGAATTTCGACGCCGCGATTCATCGGCCCCGGATGCATGACGATGGCGTCCGGCTTGGCCAGGGCCAGCTTCTGCGGGGTCAATCCGAAAAGGCGGAAATACTCGCCGGCCGAGGGCAAAAGAGCGCCGGTCATGCGCTCGTTTTGCAGGCGCAGCATGATGATCACGTCGCAGTCGCGCAAGCCTTCGTTCATGTCGTGAAAGACATGCACGCCCAGTTTGCCGAGATGCTTGGGCAGCAGGGTTTCCGGACCGATGGCGCGGACTTCGGGCACGCCCAGCGTGGTCAGGGCGTGGATGTCGGAACGGGCGACGCGCGAATGCAGAATGTCGCCGACAATGGCCACGCGCAATTGCGTGAAATCCTTCTTGTAATGGCGAATGGTGTACATGTCGAGCAGGCCCTGGGTCGGATGGGCGTGACGCCCATCGCCGGCATTGACCACATGCACGTCGTCGCGGCCAATGCGGTGCAGGTGCTCGGCGATCAGGTAGGGCGCGCCGCTGGAGGCGTGACGCACGACGAACAGATTGGCGTGCATGGCGCACAGGTTATCGACGGTATCGAGCAGGGTTTCGCCCTTGGCCGTCGAGGAACGGTTGATGTCCAGATTGATGACATCCGCCGACAGACGCTTGGCGGCGATTTCAAAGGTGGTGCGGGTGCGCGTCGAATTTTCGAAAAACAGGTTGAAGACGCTCTTGCCGCGCAAGAGCGGCACTTTTTTCACCTCGCGCGCCGAGACTTCCATGAAGGAGGCGGCGGTATCGAGAATCTGGGTCAGGATGCGCGGCGGCAGCCCTTCGATGGAAAGCAGATGGGAGAGTTCGCCATCCCGATTCAGCTGCGGATTAAACATGTTCCAGCCTCCAGCTCAGGCGATGCGCCTCATCCCGGTCCAGCGCCAGGCTCTCGCCGGCGGCCAGCGCCACGTTCCAGACGCAATAATTGGCCGCCACCGGCAATTCGCGCCCGCCCCGGTCGGCCAGAACCGCGAGCTCCACCGAGGCCGGACGGCCATAATCGAACAATTCATTGATCGCCGCCCGCGTCGTGCGCCCGGTATAGAGCACATCGTCGACCAGGATGATGTGACGCCCCTCGGCATCAAAGGGAATCGCCGTCGGCCTGACCTGGGGATGCAGGCCCTTCTCGGCGAAATCGTCGCGGTAGAAGGAGACATCGATCAGGCCGATGTCTTCCGGCAGCCCGAGCAATTGGCAAAGGCGCTCGGCGATCCAGGCGCCGCCGCTGTAAATGCCGACCAGCGCGGGCTGGCGGTGAAGTTGCGGGCGCAGAAGTTCGGCCAGTTGGCGGCACTGGGCCTCGGCGTCAGGCAAGGACTTGGCAAGGGGTGACATGGGACGGGCTTTCGAACCAGGTTTGAAGAATCAGTTGGGCCGCCACGGCGTCGAGCAGCGGCTTGGCGCGGCGGCTATTGCGGCCGGTTTCGCGCAGGCGCGCCCCGGCATCCAGCGAGGTTAGCCGCTCATCAGCATAAGAAACCGGCAAATTGAAGCGTTTTTGCAGGCGTTCGCCGAATTTCATCGCAAGTTTGGTCATTTCGTGCGGCGTGCCATCGGCATGAACCGGCAGGCCGACGACCAGCAGCACGGGTTGCCATTCATTGATCAGGCGGCTGATGGCGCTCATCCGCTCATCGTTGGATTCGGCGTGAATCACGGTCAGCGGATGGGCGCTGCCCAGCCCGCTTTCTCCGGTGGCGACGCCAATGCGCTTGGCGCCAAAATCAAAGGCCAGGATCGTGCCTTGAGTCACCCTGGGCGAAAGCCCGGGATTCACGCTAGCCCCGCGCTCAGGCATGCCCGGCAACGTCGGAGAGCTGGGTGAAGCTGATGCCGAGATTCTGCATCGCCGCCGGCAGACGCTCTTCGGGCGGCAGATCGAACAGGATGCCGGACGTGGCCGGCACGGTCAGCCAGGAATTCTGCGCCAGCTCATTCTCAAGCTGGCCGGCATCCCAGCCGGAATAGCCGAGGGTCACGATAATCTCGGCGGGCTGGCCGGTCATGGCGACAGCGGCAAGCACATCGCGCGAACTGGTCAGACCGACTTCCTGATTGATGGAAAGCGTCGATTGCCAGCCGCCCAAGGGGCGGTGCAGCACGAAGCCGCGATCCAGTTGCACCGGCCCACCGAAATACACCGGCATTTTGGCCAGATTGTCCCACTTGAGCTTGATGTCGATTTTCTCGAACAGGCCCGCCAGATTCAGGTCGATGGGGCGATTGACGATAATGCCCAGCGCCCCGTTCTCATTGTGTTCGCAAATATAGACCAGGGCATTGGAGAAATAGGGGTCCTCAAGCGCTGGCATGGCGATGAGAAAGTGATCGGTGAGATTGACGCTGTCCATGGCTGGAATTCTAATCTTCGGGGAAGGACAAACCAACCATGGACAGCGAAATAGCATCCGCCAGTCGTTCGACACAGCGATGACGAGCGGCAAGCTATCGCGGCGAAACGGCGGCAGCCAGCGCGGCCGCCGCCGTTTTTCAATGCGCCTTCTTGCAGTAGCCGGCGACCAGAGCCAGCAATTCGTCCTCGTCGTAGGGCTTGCCGAGATAGTGATTGGCCCCGATCTCGAAGGCGTAGTTGCGGTGCTTCTCGGCCGTGCGCGAGGTGATCATGATCACCGGCAAATCGCGCAGGCGCTCGTCGGCGCGGACATTGCGGACAAAATCGAAACCGTCCATGCGCGGCATCTCGATATCGGAGAGAATCACGTCCGGCAAGTCCTCGATCAATTGCTCCAGCGCATCGACGCCATCCTTGGCCAACATCACCTGATAGCCCTCGCGGGCCAGGAGGCGGCTGGTGATCTTGCGCACCGTCAGGGAATCGTCGACCACCATCACCGTCGGCAGCCTGAGCTCCGGGGCCGCGACCGGCGCGGCGGGCGTCCCGGCCGCCGGCAGCAAGGATACGAGCCCCCGGCTGGCCAAGGCCACCGGGTTCAGGATCAGCACCACGCGGCCATCGCCAAGCACCGTGGCCCCGGCGATGCCGACCACCCGGGCAAGCTGGGCGCCGATATTCTTGACCACCACTTCCTGATTGCCGCGCAACTCATCGACCTGCACGGCGACCCGCTGCGAGCCGGAGCGCAGCAGCAGCACCCAGTAGCGGCGATGCACTTCGGGCTGCGCGTTGACCGCGCCAAGCAGATGGGACAGCAGGTACAAGGGATAGTGATGCCCCTGCCACTCGGCCTCGCCCTTCTCTTGCAGGCTGGCCAGTTGCTTGTCCTTCAATTCCAGCACCTGCTCGATCATGGTCGATGGCACCGCATACAACTGAGCGCCGGCGCGGACCAGCAGGGTTTGCGTCACCGCCAGCGTCAGCGGCAGATAGAGGTGGAATGTCGTGCCGCGCCCCAGTTCGGTGGCTATTTCGATCCGCCCGCCCAGAGCGGCGACTTCCGTCTTGACCACGTCCATGCCGACGCCGCGCCCGGCCACCTGACTCAGTTCCGCCGCCGTCGAGAAACCGGGGCGGAAAATGAAATCGAGCAAGGCGCCCGGCTCAATGGCCTGCCCCGGCTGCAACAGGCCCATGGTCTCGGCCCGCTCGCGGATGCGATCGGCATCGAGACCGCGGCCATCGTCGGACAAGGACAGGATGATTTCATTGCCTTCCTGGGCCACTCTCAGCGTGATTTCCCCGGCCTCCTCCTTGCCTGCCGCGAGCCGCTGCTCGCGGCTTTCCAGGCCGTGGGTGACCGCATTTCGCAACATGTGCTCGACCGGACCGAGCATTTTGTCCAGCACCGAGCGGTCGATTTCCACCTGACCGCCGATCAGATCGAGGCTTGCGCGCTTGCCAAGCTCCTTGGCCGTCTGCCGGACGATACGATAGAAGCGCTCGGCCTGGCTCGCGAAAGGCAGCATGCGCACGCCCATCAACTCCTGCTGCAAGCCGCGGTTCAGGCGGGCCTGGGCAAGAATGGCGGCATTGGCATCGTCGAGGTTTTTCAAGAGGCTCTGCTGCACCGTGGCGACGTCATTGACCGACTCGGCCATGAAACGGGTCAGTTCCTGGAAGCGGGTGAAGCGGTCGAGTTCGAGCGGATCGAACTCCGCCTCGCCATCGTGCGCCTGGGCAACGCGCGCCTGAATCTGGCCTTCGGCCTGGATTTCGATTTCGCGCAATTGGCGGCGCAGGCGGATGACGTTTTCCGTCAAATCCAGCAGCGAACCCTTCAGGCTGCGCATTTCGCCCTCGATCCGGGCGCGGGCGATGGACAATTCGCCCGCCTCGTTGACCAGGCGGTCGATCAGGTCGGCCCGAACGCGCAAGGTCGCCCGCTGGGCGCTGAGCTCGCCTTCGCTTTCGGTCTCGACCTCGACCACGGCGGGCAGGGCGTCGGCGTCGGCACTGGGGGCCTCCATATCATCACTCGCCCGTCGACGCTCACGATGCGGCCATTGCGGTGCACTGCTTACCACTACCTCGGCAATCGGACTTACCTTGGCAGCCGGCTCCTCGGTCCGCGGTCCGGCGCGCAGATGCTCGACGGCCAGGGCAAGGGTATC
>CAZFHE010000065.1:0-2380 GCA_964518615.1 uncultured Dechloromonas sp.
CACGGTGTAGCCACCCGATACCTGGAGAGCTATTTGGGCTGGCGGCGCATGATCGAACGCTATAAAACCGCCATTACCCCACAACTCTGCTTGGCTGAAGCGGTCGGGCATCCTATCAACAGCTAATTCCTACAGAGCCAATTTATTCCCTGTGGTGGTACAGCACCCAAGTCGGCTTGATCAACTTCAGATGCGGTACCACTTATATGGGAAAATCATTCTGAAAAGTGTTCAGGATGTCTCCGAACACCTGTCTAGGATGTCCCCGGTCTGAACACCCGCAAGCGGGAGAGGGCTTTTTGCTCCCCTCGCCCACTTGTGGGAGAGGGGTTGGGGGAGAGGGAAATGTCAGTCAGTGCTTGAGACTCGCCGAGAAAACGGCGCGGCTCTTTTCGGAAAACGAGAATTCATCGAAGGCGCGCTCGATTTCGGCCTCGTTGCGGCCTTCCGAGCGGTCTTCAAAGCAGATGCCGATGGTCTTGCCATTGGCGGCGAGCGTCTGAAAGGCGTAACGCCAGCGCTGGGCTTGTGCCAGCCGCGCGCGCAATTCAGCCTCGTTGGAAATGGCAATGCCGGCTTTTTTCAGGGAATCCAGGAATTGCTCGAAGGATTCATTGCTCAGACTACCCATTTGATACTCCAAGTTCAGCGCGCAAGCGCCATGTTGCCGATAACGGCGCGATTTCGATCCGGATGACGCGAAAGCCATCCCTTGTTGAATGCGATAATCGCGCCCCATGAAGAAGCCGAAACCCCCTGCCGCAAATACGCCCGCGCCTTTGCCAACAGCGCCGGAGCTTCGTTCCGGGCAGTCCGTCGAACTGCTCAAGGAACTGCACATCCTGACCCGCGACGGCAAGCTCAATCAGGACAGCCGCCGCAAACTGAAACAGGTCTATCACCTGGTCCAGTTCATCGAGCCGCTGCTGGCCGATGCCGAAACGCTGGTCGATCATGGCGCCGGCAAGTCCTATCTCGGCTTCATTCTCTACGATTTATGTATCAAGAATCGTGCCAGTGGCGAGATCATCGGTATCGAAAGCCGTCCCGAGCTGGTCGCCAAATCCCGAGAACTGGCCATCCGGCTTGGCTTTCCGCGCATGCGCTTCATCGCCTGCACGGTCGAGGAATCGCTGGCATCTTGCGAACTGCCGGCCCGCGTCGATGTCGTCACCGCGCTACACGCCTGCAATACGGCGACCGACGACGCGATCCGTTTCGCTCTCTCCCGACAAGCCCGGCACATCGTCCTCGTCCCCTGCTGCCAAGCCGAAGTCGCCGCCGCGATGCGGGCCAGGAAAAACCTGTCGCTCAGCCAGACGCCGCTGTCCGAACTGTGGCGGCATCCGCTGCATACCCGCGAACTGGGCAGCCATCTGACCAATGTATTGCGCTGCCTGCTGCTCGAAGCGCATGGCTACGATGTGACCGTCACCGAGCTGGTCGGCTGGGAGCATTCGATGAAAAATGAGCTGATTATCGCCAGCCGGCGCGGCATGTCACACAAAAATGCCCGTGAGCGGGCCGAGGCCATCCTGCGCGAGTTCCATATCGAGGAACTCGCCGGACGTTTCGTTTACTAATGCCCTCATGACCCCTACCCGCCATCCCCTCGAACTGCTCGCCCCGGCCAAGAATGCCGAATTCGGCATCGAAGCCATCAAGCACGGCGCCGATGCCGTCTATATCGGCGGCCCGACTTTCGGCGCCCGCTACGGCGCGGGCAATGATGTCGCCAAAATCCAACAACTATGCGATTTCGCCCACCGCTACCGGGCCAAGGTTTTCGTTGCGGTAAACACCATCCTGCACGACTCGGAGCTCGAAAGCGCCCGGCAACTGGCCTGGGATTTGTACAACGCTGGCGCTGACGCGCTGATCATCCAGGACATGGGCCTGCTCGAACTCGACCTGCCGCCCATAGCCCTCCACGCCTCGACCCAGACCGACATCCGCCATCCGGCCAAGGCCAGATTCCTGGCCGATGTCGGCTTCTCGCAAATCGTCCTGGCGCGCGAAATGAGCGTCGACGAAATCGCGGCCGTGGCCGCGCAAACCGACATTACATTGGAATATTTTGTGCATGGCGCGCTGTGTGTCGCTTATTCCGGACAGTGCTACATCAGCCACGCCCATACCGGGCGCAGCGCCAATCGCGGTGAATGCTCCCAAGCCTGCCGCCTGCCCTATACCCTGGTCGATGACAAGGGCCGAACCATCCGCGAAAACCAGCACCTGTTGTCGATGAAGGACAACAATCAGAGCGCCAACCTGCTCTCGCTGATCGAGGCCGGCGTCTCATCCTTCAAGATCGAGGGGCGGCTGAAGGATCTTTCCTACGTCAAGAACATCACCGCCCATTACCGCCAATTGCTCGACG
>CAZFHE010000066.1:0-9144 GCA_964518615.1 uncultured Dechloromonas sp.
CGTTGTCTCACATTGCATGAGGCCGACGAATTGCAAAAAATGACGCCAGCCTACCCCTTTCGCGCTTATGGTCTTTGTTGTAAATCAAATTCTTCGGGGGTGTTGGAACCGTGCGCGGAATATCCCGATGCACTACCCGGCCGGCAGCCCGGCGCACCGTTCGCCTACGCCGCTTGCCGCCACGACCATAGGGCCGTTTTCGTTCAAGCAATTATTCCATTTCCACTTCAAAACGACAGGAAACGCCTCAGAAAACCGTCATTCCAGCGAAAGCGGGAATCCAGGTGGGGGCGCTCCTTGCACCGCCGAATGGATTCCCGCCTGCGCGGGAATGGCGAAGGGCGCGGTTATCGCATTGAAATAGAAACGGAATAAAACCCACAGTTTGACCGCCTGTGATCCTTGAGAAATTCGCATGGATACCGCCTTTTCTGGCTTCGATGACCGTCACCATTCGGGTGAGGTCGCTACGCGCCCGATCAGGCCGTCCTCGGGCGCGCTGGCGGTGTTCAGCATCCCGATCATCAACGGCTATTGGGGGCCGGCGCTTCGGGTAGAATCCAGACCATGATTGGAATCCTGCTCATCACCCACGGCAGCTTTGGCGAGGCGCTCGTGCAGAACGCCTGCCATGTGCTGAACAAGCGCCCCGACCGCCTGCTCCAGCTCGGCGTCGCCGCCCAGGACGATCCGCTCGATCTGCTGCCGCTGGCGCGGCGCATGCTCGATCTGGCGGACGGCGGCGACGGCGTTCTGGTGCTCACCGACGTGTTTGGCGCGACGCCCGCCAACCTGGCGCTCAAGCTCCTGGAGCCGGGGCGCGTCGAGGGGCTGGCCGGGGTCAATCTGCCGATGCTGCTGCGCGCCCTGACCTACCGCGAAAAGGGCATGGAAATCCTGCTCCAGCGCGCCCGCGACGGCGGCCGCGACGGCGTCATCGACATGCTGGATCACTGACATGCTGAGCCGCGAAACCGAAATCATCAACAAATTGGGCCTGCATGCCCGCGCCTCCGCCAAGCTGACGCAACTGGCGGGCAAGTTTCAATGCGAGGTCTGGATGGCCAAGGGCAGCCGCCGCATCAACGCCAAGAGCATCATGGGCGTGATGATGCTGGCCGCCGGCAAAGGCTCGAAAGTCAGCATCGACACCGACGGCCCGGACGAGGCCGAGGCGATGGAGGCCCTGCTGGCGCTGATCGGCGACTATTTCGGCGAGGGCGAATGAGCGCCGTCAGTTTCACCCTGCATGGCATCAGCGTTTCGGATGGCATCGCCATCGGGCGCGCCCTCCTGATGTCGCACGCGACGCTGGAGGTGTCGCACCTGACCGTCGGCCCGCGCATGGTGGACAAGGAAATCGCCCGCTTCGACCAGGCCGTGGCCGCCGTCAAGAACGAGCTGGCGACGATGAAGGAATCGACCGAGCACGCCCCGGCCGAACTGTCCGCCTTCATCGACATTCACACGATGTTCCTGGAAGACCCGGAACTGATCGACAAGCCGCGCGAGATCATCCGCACCCGACGCTGCAACGCCGAGTGGGCGCTGGTGCAGCAGATGGAGCAACTGGTCGCGCAGTTCGAGCGTTTTGACGACCCTTACCTGAGCGAACGCAAGTTCGATGTCCGCCAGGTGGTCGAGCGGGTCATCAAGGAACTGCTCGGCCACCCCGGCCGCGCCGTGATGAAGGCCGGCAAGGGCCTGAAGGAAGAAACGCTGATCGTCGTCGCGCACGACCTGTCGCCCGCCGACGTGATCGCCTTCAAGGAACATCGCTTCGCCTCCTTCATCACCGATGTCGGCGGCGCCACGTCGCACACGGCCATTCTCGCCCGCGGCATGGCCATCCCCTCGGTGGTCGGCCTGGAGAACGCCCGCGCGCTGATCCGCGACGACGAGATGCTGATCGTCGACGGCCTGCGCGGCGTCGTCATCGTCGATCCCGACGAGCGCGTGCTGGAAGAATACCGGCTGCGCAAGAACCAGATCGAACTGGAAGAAACCAAGCTCAAGCAACTGAAGAGCGCCAGATCGCAGACCATCGACGGCATCGAGATCCAGTTGCACGCCAACATCGAACTGCCCGTCGACGTTCCCGAAGCCCTGGAAGGCGGCGCCGAGGGCATCGGCCTCTTTCGCACCGAATTCCTGTTCCTCGATCGCGGCGACATGCCCGACGAGGAGGAGCAATATCAAGCCTACAAAAAAGTGGTCAAGGGCATGGGCGGGCGGCCGGTCACCATCCGCACCTTCGACCTCGGCAGCGACAAGGACCTGCACCCCGGCGCCAACGTCCACGACCGGGTGCAGACCAACCCGGCGCTGGGCCGCCGGGCCATCCGCCTGTCGCTGGCCGAGCCGCAGATGTTCCAGACGCAGTTGCGGGCCATCCTGCGCGCCTCGAAATTCGGCCCGACCAAGCTCTTGATCCCGATGCTGGCGCATGCCCACGAGATCGACCAGACCCTGGCCGCGCTGGAACAGGCCAAGTCCAGCCTGCGCGGCGAGAAAATCGCCTTCGACGAACATATCGAGGTCGGCGGCATGATAGAAATTCCCGCCGCCGCGCTGGCCGTCGGCCTGTTTCTGCGCCGCCTCGACTTCCTGTCGATCGGCACCAACGACCTGATCCAGTACACGCTCGCCATCGACCGCTCCGACGAACAGGTCGCCTCGCTCTTCGACCCGCTCCACCCGGCGGTGCTGATGCTGCTTGCCCATACCATCACCAGCGCCGAGAAGGCCAATGTCCCGATTTCGGTATGCGGCGAAATGGCCGGCGACCCGCTATTGACCCGGCTCTTCCTCGGCATGGGCCTGCGCATTTTCTCCATGCATCCCTCGCAAATTCTCAAGGTCAAGAATCGCGTGCTCAAGGCCGATGCGGGCGAACTCGCCCCCATCGTCCGCCGCATGCTGCGCCAGGAAGAGCCAGGCAAGCTGCGCGAAGCGCTGGAAAAGCTCAACGCCTGACGCGCTCCTCGCCTCGGCCCGGTGCGTGACAATATGTCACATTCCGGGCATCCGCCCGGCCGGGCAGAATCGCCCCTCATTTCCAATACTGATTGAGGGAGTATTTCATGGGGTTTCGCATTCGCCCGATCGTGGCAGCCGTGGCCATGTTGTTTGTCGGCGCGACGCCGGCTTATGCCAATGACGGCGACAAACATCCTTCGCCCGTCCAAGAAGCCACGCTGCCCACGGTGACCGTGACCGATACGGCGCCGACGGAGACGAGCGTCGGTCGCGGCCATGTCGACCGCATGCGGGCGGCTACCAGTGACACGGCGTCGCTGCTCGCTGATACTCCCGGTGTCAGTGTGCGCGCGGCTGGTGGCGTGTCGAGCTTCCCGGTGATCCAGGGCGTGGCCGATGACCGGCTGCGCATCAAGGTTGATGGCATGGACCTGATCGCCTCCTGCCCCAATCACATGAATACGCCGCTCTCCTATCTCCCGCCTAGCGATGTCGGCTCATTGAAGGTTCATAGCAATATCGCACCCGTCAGCGTTGGCGGCGACAGCATCGGCGGCAGCATCATCGCCGAATCCGCCGCCCCAAAATTCGCCAACCCCAGCGAGGGATTACTGGCTGAGGGAGAACTGGGCGCCTTCTATCGCAGCAACGGCTATGCCCGCGGCGTCAATGCGGCGGCGACCCTGGCGAACGATGCGCTCAGCCTGACTTATACCGGCTCTTATGCTCAGTCCGAGAATTACCGGGCCGGCGGCAATTTCAAGACCTTCAAGGCAACGGGGCGGCCGGGGCATACGCTGGATCGGGATGTTGTCGGATCGAGCGCTTACGAGACTCGCAACCACGCGCTTGGCCTCGCCGTGCGCGCTGACAAGCACCTCATCGAAGCGCGCTACAGCTATCAGGACATTCCCTACGAGTTGTACCCGAACCAGCGCATGGACATGTTGGGCAACACGGCCCGCCGTTTCAACCTGCGCTATCTCGGCGCCTTCGACTGGGGCGAGCTGGAAGCGCGCGCCTATCGCGAGACGGTGGATCATTTCATGGACTTTGGCGCCGACAAGCCCTTTGTTTACCAAGGCATGTGGATCTGGAACGGCGTCGGCGCCCCCGGAGCCAATGCCTCCTATGGCATGCCCATGAATACGGAGAGCAAAACAACAGGCGCCGCCGCCAAAGCCAGCATCAACCTGACGAACCGGGACTTGTTGCGCATCGGTGGTGAATTTCAGAACTACCGCCTCGACGACTGGTGGCCAGCATCGGGCGGCAACATGATGGGGCCGAACACCTTCATCAACATCAACAACGGGAAGCGCGACCGGACAGGCCTTTTCGCCGAGTGGGAAGCCAACTGGACGCAGAACTGGTTTTCGCTGGCTGGCCTGCGTTACGAGCGCGTCAAATCGAACAGCGGTCCGGTGCAAGGCTACAACACCCAGGGAATGCAATATAGGTATAGTTCGGTGGGGACGCTGGCCGATTTCAACGCCATGGATCGTAGCCGCACCGACAACAACTGGGATGCCACGGTGCTGGCGCGCTACACGCCGGATGCGACGCAGAGCTACGAATTCGGCTTCTCGCGCAAGACCCGATCGCCGAATCTCTACGAACGCCACACTTGGTCGATGAATGCCATGGCAATGGCGATGAACAATTTTCTCGGCGACGGAAACGGGTATGTCGGCGACCCCGACCTGAAGCCGGAGGTCGCCCATAACTTCAGCATTACCGGCGACTGGCACAGCGCCGATGCTGCAACCCAGCTCAGGGTGACGCCTTACTACAGCCGCGTTAGCAACTACATCGATGCGGTGTGTTCCATTGGTCACCATGCCATGTATCCTCCCACTCCGAATGTCACGAAATGCGCTACCGACCGTTTCGTGCCGCTCCAGTATGCCAACCAGAAGGCGCGAATTTATGGCATAGACGTATTTGGTCAAGTGCCGCTGACCAAAACCGGCATCGGCGCATTCGGCCTTAGAGCGCTCATCAGTTACACCAACGGCAAGAATCGCGAGACTGGCGACGGCCTCTACAACATCATGCCGTTGAATGGCAAGCTGACCCTGACCCATGACTACGCGACCTGGAGCAATGCGCTCGAAATGGTCGGCGTCAAGAGAAAAACCGACGTATCGGATGTGCGCAACGAAATCAAGACTGCCGGTTATACGCTGTTCAATCTGCGCGCCAGTTACCGCTGGAAGCAAGCGAGATTCGATTTCGGCGTTGAAAACCTGTTCGATAAACGCTACGACCTGCCGACCGGCGGCGCGTATGTCGGTCAAGGCGCGACCATGTCGATGAGTCCACAACACAATCCAGCCCCCTATGGCATTGCCGTTCCCGGCATGGGCCGTTCTTTGTATGCCGGCATCAACCTGAAGTTTTGAGCCTTGCCATTGGCCAAATCCCCGGTCGCACCGATTGGGGATTTGGCCCCAAGTCGAAGGGAATTGAAGATGGCATTTCCCCTCAACCCTTCTACCGGCATGATCACCTGATGTAACGAGGCCATTTCTCTGATGGCCAGCGCCGGTGCACAGCAAAGGGCGGCGTTCGTAACATGCAGTGATGCCCCGCGAAGCACGCGTCGATTTCCCGGCCGAGCTGCCCGAGTGGCGCAGGAGCGGGCCCTTTCTTCTCATCCAATGCGGGCGAACACGCCCCCATCGTCCGCCGCATGCTGCGCCAGGAAGCGCTGGAAAAGCTCAACGCCTGACGCGCTCCTCGCCTCGGCCCGGCGCGCGACAATATGTCGCATTCCAGACATCCGCCTGGCCGGGCAGAATCTTCCCTCTTTTCCAATAATTAATGATTGAGGGAGTATTTCATGGGGTATCGCATCCGCCCGGTCGTGGCAGCCGTGGCCATGCTGTCCGCCGGCATCGTTCCGGCCAGCGCCGATACGCAACAACTGGATGATGTCGTGGTGTCCGCCGATCGCGTTCGCCCGATACCGGAAGCCAGCGCGGTCGCTCCCTCCCGGCAACAGCAATTGCGCGCGGCCAGCAGCGATACCGCGAGCCTCTTGCGCGACGAGCCCGGCGTCAGCCTCTACGGCGCGGGCGGCGTTTCCAGCCTGCCCGTCATCAACGGCCTGGCCGACGACAGGCTGCGGGTCAAGCTCGACGGCATGGACCTGATCGCCTCTTGTCCCAATCACATGAATCCGGCGCTCTCCTACGTCGATCCGAGCAATGTCGGCAAGCTGACCGTCTATGCCGGCATCACGCCGGTCAGCGTCGGCGGCGACAGCATCGGCGGCGCCATCATTGCCGAAACCCGCGCCCCTCAATTCGCTGCCCCCGGCCAGGGCAGCATGGCTCAAGGCGAAATCGGCAGCTTCTATCGCGGCAACAACGATGCGCGAGGGGCCAATCTGTCGGCCGCGCTGGCCACCGAAAATTTCAGCCTCTGGTACAACGGCGCTTACAGTAAGGCCGGCAACTACACCGCCGGCCGCAAGTTCAAGGATTTCACGGAAACCGGCCGGGCCGGCAAGACCCTGGGCCGCGACGTGGTCGGCTCGACGGCTTTTGAGACCGCCAATCACACCCTGGGTTTTGCATTGCGCGGCGACAAGAATCTGTTCGAAGTCAGCCTCGGCTTTCAGAACATGGCGGAACAAAACTTCCCCAATCAGCGCATGGACCTGCTCAACAATGAGCAAAAACGCATCAATCTGCGCTGGCTGGGGCAATTCGACTGGGGCCAGCTGGAAGCGCGCGCCTACCATGAGAAAGTCGATCATCTGATGGATTTCGGGCGAGACAAGCGGTTCTGGTATGGCGCCGACAGTGGCGCTGGAGTCCCCTGCTCGCCGATCAGCAGTACCTGTGCCGCGGGCATGCCCATGCGCACCGAGAGCAAGACCACCGGCGCGAGCCTCAAGGCCGACATCGCGTTGAGCGAGAGCGATTTGCTGCGCCTCGGCGCGGAAGCCCAGCGCTATGAGCTGGATGACTGGTGGCCGCCATCCGGCGGCGGCATGTGGCCGGGTACATTTGTCAATATCAATAATGGCGAGCGCGACCGCAATGCGCTGTTCGCCGAATGGGAGCGCACGCACAGCCCGCAATGGATGACACTGCTCGGGGTTCGCTACGAGCAGGTGCGCATGGATGCCGGCAAGGTGGAGGGGTACAACCCAAGCGCGGCGAATGTGAACAATCAGAAGCGCGATGCGGATGCCTTCAACGCCCGCGACCGTTCGCGCCGCGACAACAACTGGGATCTGACCGCGCTGGCCCGCTACACCGTCAACGCCAATCAGGACATCGAAGTCGGCATCGCGCGCAAGGTTCGCTCGCCGGGCCTGTATGAAGCCTATCCTTGGTCGACCTGGCCAATGGCGGCGGTGATGAACAATTTTGTCGGCGATGGCAATGGCTATGTCGGCAATCCCGATCTGAAGCCCGAGAAGGCCTACACCCTGTCGGCCAGCTTTGGCTGGCATGCCAGCGACCGGCGTTGGGAATTCAAGGCCATGCCTTTCTATACCCATGTCGATGACTACATCGACGCGATCCAGTGGAATAACATGGCCAACATCCCCCGCGCTCCCTTGGTTCGCGATCAGTTCACGGTGCTGCGCTATGCCAATCAGTCGGCCCGGCTGTACGGCATCAACCTGGCGGGACAGATGCCGCTCGCCAGCACCGATGTCGGCAACTTTGGCCTGAAAGGCATGCTCAATTACACGCGCGGCAAGAATCGCGATACGGGTGACGATCTCTACAACATCATGCCGCTCAACGCCAAGCTGATCCTGACGCAGCAAGCCGGCGGCTGGGACAATGCGCTGGAGCTGATCGGCGTCGCCGCCAAGGATAGAAGGTCCGATATGCGTAACGAGATCAAAACCCGCGGCTACAGCCTCGTCAATCTGCGCGGCAGTTATTCCTGGCAGCGCGTCCGGCTCGATTTCGGCGTTGAAAACCTGTTCGACCGCTATTACGAAATGCCGCTCGGCGGCGCCTACCTGGGTCAAGGGCGAACCATGACCATGGCCCCCCCATCAGGCGCTCCCTATGGCATCCCCGTTCCCGGCATGGGCCGCTCTTTGTACGCAGGCATCAACGTCAAGTTCTGAGCCTTGCTACCCCAATCCCCGGTCGCGCCGATCGGGGATTGGGCCGCAAGTCAAAGGAAATCGAAGGAAATTGAAAAATGTCATTTCCCCTCGCCCCTTCAAGCGCCATGATGATCGCCTGACGCAACAAGCCCATTTCTCTGATGGCGAGCGCCGGTGCACAGTAACGAGGCCGGCGCTCGTAAAATGCAGCGATGTCCCGCGAACCCCGCTTCGATTTCCCAGCCGAGCTGCCCGAATGGCGCAGGAGCGGGCCGTATCTTCTCATCGCGCTGGCCCTGCATCTGGCGGTGCTGGCCTTGCCGAAGAAGCCAGCCATGGCGGCTGTGCCGCCGCCCTTGCAGGTGCGCGTGCTTGCCGTCCAGCAGACGGCGATGCCGGAGCCGCTGCCGGTTAGCGCTCCGCTGCCGCTTCCGGCCAAGTCTGCCGCCGAGCGGCCGGTTCAGCAGAAGAGGCGACCGATTCTGGCCATGTCGCCCGAGCAGGACGCGCCAAGCGCGTCTGCCTTGCTCGTCGCTGTCTCGCCCGAGAGCGCGATCGAAGCGGATACGGAAATTCTCGCCGCCCTCCCGCCCGCCGCCGGGCCGGTGTGGGTTGCCGCCCACTACAACGCGGCCTATCTGAATAATCCGGAACCCAAATATCCCCCTCTGTCGCGCCGTCTCGGCGAGGAGGGCAAGGTGGAGCTGCGGGTGAGGGTGACGGCCGACGGCCG
The DNA here is from genome assembly GCA_964518615.1 of uncultured Dechloromonas sp. Classification (GTDB taxonomy): domain Bacteria; phylum Pseudomonadota; class Gammaproteobacteria; order Burkholderiales; family Rhodocyclaceae; genus Azonexus. The sequence goes on from CAZFHE010000066.1 coordinate 8,802, forward strand.
GGCCGGCGCGGTGGAATTGTCGCGAAGCAGCAACTACGCCCGTCTCGACGAAGCCGCCCGACAGGCCGTCGCCGGCTGGCGTTTCGTGCCGGCCCGGCGCGGCGATGAAGCGGTCGAAGCCTTGGTGATCGTGCCCATCGTCTTCCGGCTGGACGGTTGATTCCATTTCCAAATCAACCGACTACTTTGTCGGCTTCGCTTGCCGTACAACCGTACTGTCTGCGCTTCGCCTTTGCGTACTCGGCTGATTTAAAAATGGAATGAGGGGCCGGCAACCCGCGCCGGAAATGACGACGGGGACCGAAGTCCCCGCCGGCTGTCTTGGGTAATAAGGCTTCAGCGG
>CAZFHE010000067.1:0-8551 GCA_964518615.1 uncultured Dechloromonas sp.
ACACATTGCGACGCCTTTGGGCCCCATGTGGAGCGCCGAGCAACGCAGACGGGCCGGGGGAAGTCGGCCGGCGTCTTTTCATTAGCCGGCCGCCCGGCCCGTCGAGTCGCGCAGGGCAGACGGCGCAGCCGACCGCGTAACCTGGGGTGGCCTTCTTTTTGGCTACTTTTTCTTGGCCAAACAAGAAAAAGTACGCCCGCGCGTCAGGCGCGGAAACCAGCGGCTGAGAAAAGCAAAGACGCTGGATTCCCGCCAAAATCATGCGGGAATGACCAAATTCCGCAGTCGTTCCCCGAAAATCCCTAAGCGGCACATGGCAATGGAATCATGCGATTTCCCTGCTGCGGCTGATTCGCGTCAAGGTCTTCGCCCGGCGCTGAGGTAGAATGGCCGGTCTGCATTTTTGTCAGACTAGTCATGGATTTGATTGCCCGCGTCGCCCAGCATTTCGCAGACAGCGCCCAAACCAAGTTGCAGGCGGTTGAGGCCTTGTCGCCGCCGATTGCGGCTGCCATCGAGACCCTCACCGCCTGTCTGGTGAATGGGGGCAAGATTCTTGCCTGCGGTAATGGCGGCTCGGCCGCCGACGCCCAGCATTTTGCCGCCGAGCTGATCGGCCGCTTCGAGGCCGAGCGCCAGGAACTGGCGGCCATCGCGCTGACTACCGATACCTCGATCCTGACCGCGGTAGCCAACGATTACGCCTTCAACCGGGTGTTTTCCCGCCAGGTGCGCGGTCTGGGCCATGCGGGCGACGCGCTGCTGGCCATTTCAACCTCCGGCAATTCGGCCAACATCATCGAGGCCATCAAGGCGGCGCACGAGCACGACATGCGCGTCATTGCGCTGACCGGGCGCGGCGGCGGCCAGATTGGCGAGATGCTGCGCGACGACGATATTCATCTGTGCGTGCCGGCGGAGCGGACGGCGCGCATCCAGGAAACCCATCTCTTGATCATTCATTGCCTGTGCGATGGTATCGACGCACTACTTTTGGGAGTTGAATAATGCACAAGACCCGGTTTACCCTCGCTGCCGCCTTGCTTGCCGCCCTGCCGCTGCTCCAGGGCTGTTTCCCGACCCTCGTCACCGGTGCCGCGACCGGCGTCATGGCGGTCCATGACCGGCGCTCGATCGGCACCCAGACCGACGATGAGGGCTTTGAATGGAAGGCGCGGGCGCGCCTGCCCGAGCAGTACAAGGAGCAATCCAATGTCAGCGTCACGTCTTACAACCGGCGTCTGGTGCTGACCGGCGAAGTCCCCAATGCCGAGGCCAAGGCGGCGACCGAGGCCGCCGTGCGCGCCATCGACGGTCTGCGCGGGGTGTACAACGAACTCGGCATCGGCCCGGTTTCCAAGCTCGGCAGCCGCAGCAACGACAGCTACATCACCTCCAAGGTCAAGGGCCGTCTGGTCGATTCGGACCAGGTCTCGGCCAATCATGTCAAGGTGCTTACCGAGCGCGGCATCGTCTATCTGATGGGCATCGTCAACGAGCGCGAAGCCCGGGCCGCGGTAACCGTCGCCCGCACCACGTCCGGCGTGCAAAAGGTGGTTAACCTGATGGAGGTTGTCGACGAGGCCGAAACGCGGCGCATCGACGAGCAGATGTTCAGCGCTCGCGACCAGCAGCAGCCTCCGCCGCCGCAACCCCTGGCCCCGGTCGAGAATCGCTGATTGCCTGTCCGGCGGCGCTTTGGCCCCGCCGGACGCCCCCTCCGCCATGAGCTACGCGCCGCCCGCCTTCGAAGCCAAAATCTGCCCGCCCGGAGAACTCGCCGCCCGCGCTGGCGCGCTGCCCCGGCCGCTGGTATTTACCAATGGCTGCTTCGACATCCTGCATCGCGGCCACGCCACTTATCTGGCGCAGGCCGCTTCGCTGGGCGCGGCCATGGTGGTGGCGCTCAATAGCGACGCCTCGGTCAAGCGCCAGGGCAAGGGGGACGACCGCCCGGTCAATGCGCTGGAGGACCGTCTGGCGGTGATGGCGGCTCTCGCATCGGTGTCGCTGGTCACCTGGTTCGACGAGGACACGCCGCTACAACGCATTCTCGATTGCCGGCCAGAAATTCTGGTCAAGGGCGGCGATTGGCCCGTCGAGCGCATTGTCGGCGCGCCGGAAGTGCGCGCCTGGGGCGGCAGCGTGCACTCGATCCCCTTCATTCACCAGAAATCGACGACGGCGCTGCTGGAAAAAATCCGCCGTCTGTAGCTCTGCCGGCGTAGGCAACCTATTCAGGAAGGTTCTGCATTGAACCAGACAAGCATCTTTTGGCCCGTGATGGCCTTGGTCGGCTGGACGCTGGCTGTGCTACTGCTTATTCCCTATCAGCGATTCAAGGCGGTGTTTGCAGGCCAGGTCAAGGCGGGCGATTTCAAACACGGCGAATCCTCCAATGTCCCGTCGGCCGTCAGTATTCCCAACCGGACCTTCATGAATTTGCTGGAGGTTCCAGTCCTTTTTTACGTCGTGTGCCTCGTCTCCTACGTCACGCAGAATGTGACGTCCGGGATGATCATGCTGGGCTGGATCTATTTCGGCTTCAGAGTGGCGCACAGCCTAGTGTATCTCACCTACAACCATGCCGTTCATCGTTTCCTGGCCTTCGCGGCAAGCAACGTGGCGTTGGTCATCATGTGGGCAGCTTTGCTGCTGGCTCTCTCCAAGTAAACTAGCCGCCGAGCGCGGCCTTGAGCGAGTGCACTTCCGCCTGCGAGGCATTGATGATTTCGGCCAGGGTCTTGGCATCGAACAGGGCGTCTAGCATCGAGGTATCGACCACGCCGTCGAGTTCTGGATCGCGCCAGCCGAAGCCGCCGCGGTTGGCGATCTTGTTGGCGACATAGAGCACATCCGGCAGCGTGGCGATTTCGCTGATTTTGCGATCGGTTTCGTGTTCCTGCACGGCGACCAGCACCGATTCCGGCGAGCCGAGGGCCGACAGCAGGGCGTGGCCGATGCTGTCGTGCCAGCCGACCAGGAGGCCGTGCAATTCCGGCTTGTCGTTGACCAGTTCGGGAAAATTGGCGGCGCGCGACAAGAGGTAGAAAACGCCGAGATCGTGCACCAGACCGGCAAACATTGCCTCGTCGCCGTTGATTTTGGACAGTTTTTTCGCCAGAACCCGGCACAGCGCGGCGACATGCGAGGTGTGTTCCCACAGCCGCCGGGAAATGGCCTCGAAGGGTTTCATTTGCTTGGATCGAAGCAACTGCTCCATGGCCACGGCGAAGGACACCGTGCGCACCGCCTCCATGCCGACGCGGATGATGGCGTTCTTGACATCGGCGACTTCGCGGCCCGAGGGATTGAGCGCCACCGAGTTGGCCATGCGGATGATCTTGGTGCTCATCAGCGGCTCGGCGCCGACCAGCTTGGCCAGTTGCTCGATGTTCAGATTGGGGTCCTTGAGCGCGGAACGGACCTGGGTCGTGATATTGAGAAAGGTCGGGAAGGTGATTTCCTTGCCCGAGAGATCGCGGGCAATGTCTTCGAGAACCTTGAAGGTGAAAGAATTGGCCATGGTCCGCTTCCGCTTGTGAACAACGAGGGTCGGTGAATCGCGCCGCCCCGGCAAGGCCCGGGCGGCGTGAAGCCCGGGTTAGAACGGGATGTCGTCTCCCAGATCGTCGAAGGAAGGTTTGGGCTTGTTTTTGGGCGGGGCCGGCGCGTAATCGCTGGGCTCGTCGTAGCCGCCGCTAGACGCCGGCGCGCCCATGCCCTGACGGCCGCCGAGCATCTGCATTTCGTTGGCTTCGATTTCGGTGGTGTAGCGGTCCTGGCCGTCCTTGTCCTGCCACTTGCGGGTCTTGATGCGGCCCTCGATATAGACCGAGGAACCCTTTTTCAAATACTGGCCGGCAATTTCCGCCAGCTTGCGATAAAAGACCACGCGATGCCACTCGGTGACCTCGCGCTTCTCGCCGCTCTGCTTGTCCTTCCAGCTCTCCGTCGTCGCCAGACGGATATTGCAGACGGCATCGCCGCTGGCTGTGTAGCGGGTTTCCGGATCGGCGCCCAGATTGCCGACGAGAATCACCTTGTTAACGGATGCCATGCTTTGTATCTCCTACGTATTGGCGCGTGCATCGGGTCGTCCGATGCATCTGAATGCGAGACGCACATTGTAATTGCCGGGGCGAACCGCCGCCAGCGTTGCACCGCGCCAGCGTCTCCCGCCGCCTCGCGCCGGCTGGGCGATAATGAGGCCGATCTTGATCAGAAGAAGGAAAGATGCCGATGAAACCAAGCGCTCCCATGACCGCCCTGCTCCTGATCGCCAGCCATTTTGCCGGGCAAGAATAGGCGGGCTTCGATGACGAGTACGCGACGCGATTTTCTCAAGGCTGGCGGCGCGGCCAGTCTGCTCGCCGCCTTGGGCGGCTGCGCCAGCGGCGGCGGCAAGGCCAGCGGTCATGTGGCGGTGGTCGGCGGCGGTTTTGGCGGGGCCACGCTCGCCAAGTACCTGCGTTGGTGGAGCGAGGGCGGCGTCGCGGTGACGCTGATCGAGCCTCGCCCCGCGTTTGTCTCCTGCCCCGTTTCCAACCGGGTGATTGGCGGTCAGAAAACCCTGGCCGACATCACGCTCGGCTACGAGTCATTACAAGGGCGCTGGGGCGTGCGGCTGCTCCAGGATGAGGCCGTCGCCGTCGATGCCGTGGCGCGCACGGTTCGACTGGCTGGCGGCGGGCTCATCGGCTACGACCGGCTGGCGCTGTCGCCGGGCATCGACTTTCGCTTCGACCGCCTGCCCGGACTGGCGACGCCGGCGGCTCAGGACAAGATCCTGCACGCCTGGCAGGGCGGGCCGCAAACCGTTCTGCTACGCCGCCAACTGGAAGCCATGCCCGATGGCGGCATCTACGTCATCGCCATTCCCCGCGCGCCCTACCGCTGCCCCGCCGCTCCCTTTGAGCGCGTCTCTCTGACGGCCCATTATTTCAAAGAGGCCAAGCCGCGCGCCAAGCTGGTGATTCTCGATGCCAATGACGATATCCCAGCGAAGAAAGATCTGTTTACCCGGGCCTGGAGCGAGTTATATCCCGGCATGATCGAGTACCGCGCCAACAGCGAGCTCAGGGATGTCCACGCCGCCAGCAACACCGCCGTGCTCGATGGCGAGCGCCTGAAGGCCGACGTGCTGAACGTGATTCCGCCGCAGCAGGCCGGGCGGATCGCCAGAGAGGCCGGCCTCAAGCTCGTCAATCAGCGCTGGGTGGATGTCGACTGGCTGACGATGGAATCGACCAGCGCGCCGGGCGTGCATGTGCTGGGCGACGCGGTTTTTCCGGCCCCGGGCATGGTGAAATCCGGACACATGGCCAACCAGCAGGCCAAGCTGGCCGCCGCGGCCATTCTCAAACTGCTTGCGGGCGATGCGCCAAGGCCCGAGGCGGTCTTGACCCATGCCTGCTACAGCTTTGTCGATGACCGGCAGGCCATCCACGCCAGCTCGGTGCATCGCTACAACCCGGCGACCCGGGTATTCCAGCCGGTCAAGGGCGCGGGCGGCGTTTCAACCGCCCGCAGCGAGGAAGAAGGACGAATCGCCGAGGCCTGGGCGAAAGACATCTGGGCCGACATGCTGACTTAGAGCGGCTTCGGCTCAAGTGCTTACACTTTCCCCTCTCCCGCGTGCGGGAGAGGGTGGCCGAAGGCCGGGAGAGGGGAAGCGGCGCATCCATGATGACAGCGGCGAATTTTGGTACGCAGCCCTCTCCCCCGGCCCCTCTCCCGTAAGCGGGTGAGGGGTGCGAATTCAGACGCGGAAGCGGGCGACTTCCTGGCCGATGGTTTCGGCCAACTGGCTCAAGCTGGTCGCGGTCGCGGCATTGGTCCTGGCGGCGGCGTTGTTTTCCTCGGCCATCTGGGCGATGCGCTCGACGTTCTGGGCAATTTCGGTACTGGCCGCGCTCTGCTCGCCCAGGGCGCTGGATATTTCGGTGACGGCCTGGGCCACCCGCCGCGATTCTTCCTGAACCTGCGAGATCACCGCGCCGGCCTGCTCGGCGTGCTCGACGCCGGCGGCCACGCGGTCGACGCCGCGCTTCATGCCGCCGACCGCCGCCTCGGTGCCGCTCTGGATGGCGCTGATGGTATCGGCGATTTCCTGGGTGGATTTGGCGGTCCGCTCGGCCAGTTTGCGCACCTCGTCGGCGACGACGGCGAAGCCGCGCCCGCTTTCCCCGGCCCGCGCCGCCTCGATGGCGGCATTGAGGGCCAGCAAATTGGTCTGCTCGGCGATTTCGCGAATGGTGCCGACAATGGCGCTGATGGCTTCCGACTGGCGGCCCAGGGCCTCGACCGCATCGGCTGTCCGGTTCACCGTCTCGGCAATCTCGCGGATATCGCCGACCATGCCGCCGACGATGCGCCCGCCGTCGGCCGCGACGGCATCGGATTGGCGGGAGCTGTCCTGGGCCTCCCGGGCATTGTTCGAAATGGGGTCGATGCCGACGGTCATCTGTTCCACCGCTGCCGCCATGCTGGAGGCCGCATCGCTTTGCTTGCCGGCCCCGAGCGAAATCTGCTGGCTGGAGCTCGCCAGTTGCTCGGCCGCCGAGCGCAGGGTCTGCACCTCGTCCTGAATGGCCCCGAGCATGGTGCGCAAGGCTTTTGCCGCCTCGTTGAAAGCCCCGCCAGCGGCATGCAGTTCGTCATCGCCCTCGGTGTGGAACTCGACGGTCAGGTCGCCGTCGGCCAGCCGGCGCGCGCCGCGCGAAAAGACATCGACGCTGGCCATCACCGAATAATAAGCGCCGACGCCCAGATAGCCGACCAGGCCCATGATCAACACCGAGAGCCCCAGGTGGAAAGCGAGGCTCTGCCGGGCCGCCGTCTGGCGCGCCGTCAATTGCCGCTCGAATTGCGGAATCAGCGTCTCGAACATCATCTGGTAGCCGAGATCAATGATCTCGGTGGTCAGGGCGAAATAATCCTGCGGCTTGGTGGAAAAACGCTCGCCGAGAATGTCGTCGCGAACCAGGGCGAAAATTTTCTCGGCGCCCTGGGTGAATTCCTGGCTCGGCCCCGCCAGCGCGCCCTTGAGGTCCGGCGAATGGCGCATGACCTTGGACAAATTGTCGTTCTGCGCCCGCAAGGTGTTGGATAACTGGGAAATCAGCGCCGACAGGTCGATGCGCATGGGCATGGACAAGGTCTGGCTCGTCAACACGCCGGTGCCGCGCGCGCGGACAATGCCGAGCGGCTCCAGCATGGCCGGCATCTTGGTGACCACGGTATCCATGAAATAGTAGGCGCCCGGGTCGGAATCGAGGGTCAGTTGCGTTGCGTCGGCGACATCGACCATCAGCACCAGCGCCTGGGTGATCATGTCGCTATGTCGCCTGAGATTGTCCGGCGGCGCCCAGTTGAGGCCGTCGCGCCGTATGGTCTGCCATTCTTCATGGATTTTGCGCCAGACCGGCTGCTCGAGCAGGGCCGGCGACAGCGCCGCGGCCACCTCGGCCACCGCCGCATCGACTTCCTTTTCCTTGGCGGCGCGGCTCCCCCGCATCGCCTCGTTGCCGTTCAGCACCCCCGAGGACAGGCCCCGGTGCTGCTGCATGGTCTGCACCATGCGATTCAGGGGCTTGAGCATTTGCAAACCGGCCAGTTCCTGTTCCGCGCTATCAATGTCGCGCTTCAAATTGACATAGACGGTCGCCAACAGCACCAGCATGACCAGCATCGCGGCGGCGCCAAGCAGGGAAAATTTGCGGGTGTAGCGCAAACGATTCATCAACACCGTTGCCGGCCGGAAAAACAGGCTCATGGACGCTTCCTTTCCAGAAAATATCAAGCCGTCCAGGCGACGGCCGGCGGGTCAACCACATTAGCAGAAGCTCCGGCCCGCCGCTCTGGCCTGCATCAAATTTTGCCGCCTGGCCAATCTTGCCAAAGCCGAGGGCTCAGGCCGCCGGCCGCCGCCTGGGAAAACGCATGCTGCCGGCAACCGCCAGCCAGACGAGGGCCAGGCCCGCGCAGACGGCGAATACCGCGCCGCTGCCCCAGTGCCGGGCGATCAGGCCGCCCGCCGCGCCGCCCAGAAAGAGGCCGATCGCCTGCGTCGTGTTGTACACCCCGAGCGCCGCCCCCTTGGCTTCGGGCGGCGCGGTGCGCGACACCAGGGAGGGGAGCGTCGCCTCCAGAATGTTGAAGGCGACAAAAAACAGCAAGAGGCACAGCGCCAGTCCGGCAAGACTGTCGCCAAACAAATAAAGGCCAAGCTGGACGACGGCGATCAGCGCGACGGCGGCGCTGAACACCGGGCGCATCCGGTCCTTTTTCTCGGCGGCGATAATCGCCGGCACCATGACGGCGAAGGACGCCAGCACCGCCGGCAGATAGACTTTCCAGTGCTCTGCGGCCTCCAGGCCGCCATGGTCGATCAGCGCGCGCGGCAGCACCACGAACATCGCCATCTGAATCATGTGCAGCACGCCGATGCCCAGATTGAGCTTCAAGAGTTCGCCATCGGCCAGCACCCGGGCCAAGGGCAGGCGGACATGGCCGGGCGGGCGCGGCGGCGTCGGCACCGCCTTGAGCA
>CAZFHE010000068.1:0-3039 GCA_964518615.1 uncultured Dechloromonas sp.
ATTTTTCTTAGCCGCCCGCGCCATGCCTTTGCCTCGTCTCGATCCCGCCCTCTACCCCGCGCAACTCGCCGCCAAACTCGCCCGCTTCAAGGCGGATTTTGCCGCCTTCGCCCTGCCCGAGCCGGCGGTGTTCGAATCCAAGCCCCTGCATTACCGGCTGCGCGCCGAATTTCGCGCCTGGCATCATGGCGAGGTTTTCGATTACGCCATGTTCGACCCGGACAATCCGCGCCGGCCGGTGCTGATGGCCGATTTCCCGGCCGCCGATGCCGCCGTCTGCGCGCTGATGCCGCGCCTGCGCGCCGCCATCCTGGCCGACGAGACGCTACGCCGCCGGCTCTATGGCGTCGAGTTCCTGGCCACCTTGAGCGGCGAAATGCTGGTCACCCTGATCTACCACCGCCCGCTCGACGCCGCCTGGGAAGCGGCGGCGCGCGGCTTGGCCGCAAGCCTTGAAATCGGCCTGATCGGCCGAAGCAAGGGGCAGAAAATCGTGCTCGAACAGGACTGGGTGCTCGAACAATTTGAACTGGATGGCCGTACCCTGCGCTACCAGCAGTTTGAAGCCAGCTTCACCCAGCCCAACGGCGGGGTGAACCGGCACATGCTCGCTTGGGCGCGCGCCCAGGCCGCTGGCTTAGGCGGCGATCTGCTCGAACTCTATTGCGGCAACGGCAATTTCACCGTTGCGCTCGCGCCGCTGTTCGGGCGGGTTCTGGCCACCGAGGTCGCCAAGCCCTCGGTGCGGGCGGCGCAATACAATCTGGCCGCCAACGCCATCGGCAATGCCGCCATCGTGCGCATGGCCAGCGAGGAAATCAGCGCCGCCCTGGCCGGTCGCGAGGACTTTCAGCGCCTCAAGGAAATCGAGCTGACCGGCTACCGCTTCTCGACCCTGTTCGTCGACCCGCCGCGCAGCGGGCTGGACCCGGCGACGCTGGAACTGGCGCGCGGCTTCGATCACATTCTGTACATTTCCTGCAACCCGCAAACCTTGCGCGACAATGTCGCCGCCCTCTTCGAGACGCACGAAATCGCCGCCGCCGCGGCCTTCGACCAATTCCCCTACACCGATCACCTGGAAGCCGGCCTCTTGCTCCGGCGGCGCTGAGAGCGCGGCCAGTTTCCTACAGGAAGGGCTGCGAAATCAGCGCGGCCCGCTGGCCGGCAATCGGCGCGAATCGACGAGCCGCCGCAGCGCCGCCCGCAATGAATCCAGCCCGCCCAGCAGCATCAACGCCAGCAAGATCAGCAAGATGCCGCCGCCTTCGGCCAGATCGGGCTTTTCACCGAGCAACCACCAGGCCCACAGCACGCTCATCACCGGAATGATCAGGCTGGAAAGCCCGGCAACGCCCGTCGGCAAGGTGCGCAGGATGAACAGCCACAACGCCCAGGCCAGCGCCGTCGACAGCAGGGCGTTGTAGCCGAGCGCCATCAGCATGGCAGGCGACCAGATGATTTCCGTTTCGTGGGTGGCCAGCGCCAGCGCCGATAGCGCGATGGCGCCAACCACCATCTGCCAGGCCAAGAGGCTCAGGAGATCGACGGATTGATGGCGGAAGACCCGCTTGGCGACGATCGTCCCGCCCGCCCAGGAAAGGCCGGAACCGAGCGCCAGCAAGGAACTGAGCAAGGCGCCGCGCCATTCCCAGGGCTGGATGACGAGCAAGAGGCCGAGCGCCGCGATCAGCACCGCAGCATATTGGGGCAGGCGCGGCCTCTCGTTGAGAAACAAGGCCGCCAGCAGAATCACCCAAAAAGGCATGGTATAGACAAGCACCGCCGTTTTGCCCGCGCCGCCCGCCACCAGCGCCAATTGCCCCAGCCCGCCCATGCCGGCGGTTTGCAACAGACCAATCCACAACACCGGCCGCCACGGCGGCGGCTTCAAGGAACGCCCCGTCAACGGCAACATCGCCAGCAACACCAGCGCGCCGAGCGCACAACGCAGCGCCGCGAAATCGAGCGCGCCGACATAGCGCAGCACCGATTTCATCAAAATCCAGTTGTAACTCCAGATCAACGCCAGCACCACCAAGGCCAGCATGGCCAGACGAATGGCTTTGGCGTCACGCGAGAAATTCACAGTGATCTTTCGGAAATTGCCGGGATGGGCGTCACGCGGGACGCAACCCAAAAGGGGTCGTAATCCCAAAGGGGTCGTGTTCGCTAAAAATCAAAGCGAACACGACCCCTTTTTTTCACGACCCCTTTTTTTCAATCAACGGGGGACTGGGGTTCGCTTCACCTCTCCCTCACACCTGCTCCCCCACCCAGGCCGCGACCGATTGCAAAGCCGCTGGCAGCGCGGCGGCGTCGGTGCCGCCGGCCATTGCCATGTCCGGCTTGCCGCCGCCCTTGCCGCCGACTTGCTGGGCGACGAAATTCACCAGTTCGCCGGCCTTGATCTTGCCCACGGTATCGGCGGTGACGCCGGCGGCGATCTGAACCTTGCCGTCGTCGACGGCGGCCAGCACGATGGCGGCGGTTTTGAGCTTGTCCTTGAGTTTGTCCATCGTCTCGCGCAACTGCCTGGCATCGGCATTGTCGAGCCGCGCCGCGAGCACCTTGACGCCCTTGACTTCGACCGCCTGCCCGGCCAGTTCGTCGCCTTGCGAGGAGGCGAGCTTGCCCTTGAGGGCGGCCACTTCCTTTTCCAGCGCGCGGATCGTGTCGAGCATGCCGGCCAGGCGCTCGGCGATGTCGTCAGGCTGGGTTTTCAACAGCGCCGAGATGCCGGCGACGCGGGCTGCCTGCTCCTGCACCCAGGCCAGCGCATTGCTGCCGGTGATTGCTTCGACGCGGCGCACGCCAGCGGCGGTGCCGGTTTCCGCGACGATCTTGAATAGCCCGATGTCGCCGGAGCGCGCGACGTGCGTGCCGCCGCACAATTCCTTGGAGGAGCCGATGCTCAGCACGCGCACCTCGTCGCCGTATTTTTCGCCAAACAGCATCATGGCGCCGGATTGCTGTGCTTCGGCCAGCGCCATGACCCGGGCTTCGGTCGCGGCATTGGCCAGAATCTCGCCATTGACC
>CAZFHE010000069.1:0-12846 GCA_964518615.1 uncultured Dechloromonas sp.
CTTGGCTCGGATAGTCAGCCTTGCATGAATGGATTTGGGAACGCGGGCAACGAATTTTCCCGATGCGCCAAGCACCGCGACATCCTCCGGGCAAAACGACGGCGCCGGAATATCCCGCCCCATATCAGCGAGCGCGGAAACCACGGCGATAAACGCATCACGCCCATTTTCAACGGCTTCAGCCTCGGTTTCTCCATCAGCCATGCAGCCGGGCAGATCGGGGAAAGTAATCAGATAGCCGCCGCCATCCTCATCGGCAAGCCGGCTGATGATGTGCGCGTAAGCCTCGAACGGCCACGGCGCGGCGATGCGTTTGATGCGCTTGATTTCATCGTTCATGCCCGCGACTCCTTCACTTTGTCGGTCAGCGCCACGAATTGACGCACATACACCGGCTTGATGGGCCGATGCGCCGGCACACACACCGTCTCGGCCACCGCGTCATGCGAAAAAACATGGTGACTCCCCCCATCGTTGCGAACCACGATTCCAAACTGACGGGCAAGCGCATGAAGCTGCTCGATCCGCCAATCTCTGGGATTGTTGCGCATGGCTTCGAGGAGTTTGGCGGCGGTGTTCACGGCCTCATGGTACTAAATACAGTATCAAATTTCAAGCCAGGCAGCCCTTCAGGCCAGTCTATGGCAGCGCCTGAAGCCGCCGAGGCTCATAGCCCGGCGACGAATTCGCTCAGCGCGGCCAGCACCGCCGCCTCCTGGTCGCGCTGCGGCGAGTGGCCGCAGGCGGGGAGCTTGATGAGGCGCGCGCCGGGCGTCTTTTCGGCGATGACCTCGATCTGGCGCATCGTCGCGTATTCGTCGTCCTCGCCCTGGATGGCCAGCACCGGACAGGCGATGCGCGGCAGGTATTCCTCGATATTCCAGTCGCGAAAGGCCGGCGACAGCCAGGTGTCGTTCCAGTCGCGGAACACCTCTTCCGTCCGCTCATGGTGGTAGCGCGCCAGTTTTCTGGGCAGATCGGTGTTCTCCCAGGCCGTCCGCGCCGCGCGGATGCCGGCGAGCGTCACCTCCTCGACAAATTCATGCGGCGCCAGCACGGCGATGCCGCGCGCCGCCGCCGGAAAACTGCCGGCGAATATCAGCGCGATGCTGCCGCCATCGCTGTGGCCTATCAGCACCGGCCGCTCTATGCCGAGCGCGGCAAGGAGTTCGGGCAGCGCCTGTTGTGCTTCGCGATGCATGTAATCGGGCTTTCGCGGCTCCGGCCAGGGCTCTGAGCCGCCATAGCCCGCGCGCGACCAGACGATCACGCGGCAGCCGGTGGCCGCCGCCAGTTTTTCGGGAAAATGCCGCCACATGGCGACGCAGCCCAGGCCCTCGTGCAGCAGCAGCAGGGCCGGCCGGTCTGCGGCGCTGGCGGGGATATCGCGGTATTCGAGCCGGCAGCCGGCGATGGTGACATGTTTCATGGGGCAAGCAGAAAATCGCGGACGATGGAAATCTGGTTTGGGTCGAGAAACATCGGCGCATGGCCGACGCCGGGAATCTCGACCAAGGCGGCGCGCGGCCCGCGCTCGCCCATTTGCCGCCAGACGGCGCGCGACAGCAGATCGGATTCCGCGCCGCGAATGGCCAGCGTCGGGCAGGCGATGCGATCGTAAAGGCCCCAGAGGTCGATGTCCTTGTCCGCAAAAGAGGCGCGAAAGCCCTCCGCGATGCGCGGATCGTAGCGAAAGCCCCAACGCCCGTCGGCGCGGCGGGCAAGGCTGCTTTCAGTCAGCCGCCGCCACGCTTCCTCGCTCAAGGAGCCAAAGGGCGCGCTGACCGAGCGCACATAGGCTAGAGCCTCGTCGAACGAGGCCCAGGTCGGATCAGCGCCGACATAGCCCGCGATGCGCCTGAGCGCGTCGATTTCGACCACCGGCCCGACGTCGTTGAGAACCAGGCGCTGGATGGGCGAGTCTTCAAGGGCCGCCAGCGCCATGCCGATCAGGCCGCCCATCGAGGTGCCGAGCCAATCGACGCGCTCGACATTGATACGGGCAAGGAGCGTCACCATGTCGGCGACGTATTGCGGCACGGCGTAACTGGCTGCGTCACGCAGGCGGTCGCTCAGGCCGCGCCCGGCGACATCCGGGCAAATCACCCGGTAATGCCGGGCAAAAGCCGCCGCCAGATCGTCGAAATCGCGGCAGTTGCGGGTCAGGCCATGCACGCAGACCAGCACGCGCGGATTGTCGCCCTCCCCCCATTCGGTATAAGCCATCCGGTGAAGGCCAGACGGACTCAGGCATTGGACATGCCGTTGCTTGAACTCCATTGCCGCTCCTTTCGCCTGCAATGTATCACCGTCCATGCCAATAGCGCCGCCGCTCCTGACGCCAGGCGGCGACCGACGCCTCGTCCGGGCGAAGCGCGACGCGCAAGGCGCCGTCGCGGTCGGTGCGCCAGATTTGCGCTCCGTTCTCGGTATAACGGGCTAGCACCTCGCCGCGCGGATGTCCGAAACGGTTGCGATAACCGACCGAGATCAGCGCATGACGCGCCCCGACGGCGGCAACGAAAGCCGGCGTCGAGGATTTCTTCGCCCCGTGATGGGCCACCACCACCACGTCGGCGGCCAGATCCGCGCCAGCGCGGGCCATCAGGGCGCGCTCATCGCGCGCCTCGATGTCGCCGGTCAGCAACATCCGACGCTCCCCGGCACTCACCGTCAGCACGCAAGATAGATGATTGGTCGCGATTTTTTGGGCATAGGCATTCGATCGCGGATGCAGCACCGCGAAATCGACGCCATCCCAGGTCCAGGTCTGGCCAGCGGCGCACAACTCGCCGTCCAGCTCCGGCATGGACGAGACGAGGCTTTCCACCGGCAACGCCGCGCGTAGCGTTGCCAGACCGCCCGCGTGATCGCTGTCGGCGTGCGTCACCACCAGACGGTCGATGCGCCCGGCGCCCAGCCAGCGCAGATAGGGCACGACGACGCGCTGACCGGCGTCGGCATCCGGCCCGTACTGCGGCCCCGGATCGTAAACCAGCAGGTGACGGCGAGTGCGCACCACCACCGCCTGCCCCTGCCCAACATCGAGCACGTCGATGCGCGCCTCGCCTTCCGGAATCGGCTCGCTCGGCCAGAACAGCGCCGGCAGCAGCAGGCAAGCGCCGAGCAGACGGCCCGGCGCGCCACGCGGCAACAGACAGACGGCAACGCCGACCCCCGCCACGGCCACCGCCCATGGCGGCGGGGCCGGGGCCTGCCACACCGGCCAGGCAGCGCACCAGATAAGAAAGCGCATCAGAATGTCGAGCAGCCCATGCGCGAGCGCCAGGATCGGCTGCCACGGCAGCAGCGCGGCCAGCAAGGCCAGCGGGGTAATCACGAAGCTGATCAGCGGTATCGCCAGCGCATTGGCCAGGGGCGACACCAGCGGAAATTGCTGAAATACCAGGAGCAGCGCCGGCAGCGTGGCGAGCGTCGCCGCCCACTGCACCATCCCCCAGCCGCGCACCCGGGCGCGCCAGCCGGATTCCGCCCCGGCCGTCGCCGACGCGATGTAGAACAAGGCCCCGACCGCGCCGAAGGAAAGCCAGAAACCGACCGCCAGAACGGCCCAGGGATCGACGATCAGCACCACCAGGAGCGCCAGGGCGAGAACCCGGCTGGGCGCCACCAGACGCCCGGAGAGCATCGCCGCCACGGCGACCAGCAGCATGTACAAGGTGCGCTGGGCCGGCACGGCGAAACCGGCCAGCAGCGCATATGCGAAACCCCCGGCGGCGGCGGCCAACAGGCCGGCGTGCTGGGCCGGCAGCCGCAGGGCCAGCGCCGGCAAACGCCGCCAGCCAAAGCCGACCAGCCAGCCGATCAAACCGGCGACCATGGTCACATGCAGGCCGGAAATGCTCATCAGGTGCGTCGTGCCGCTGCGGTTGAACACCGTCCACCATTCGCTCTGCACCGCCTGCTGATCGCCGACGGCCAGCGCCGTGAGAATGCCGACCCACGGCCATTCGGTCTCTGGCAACAGGGTCAGGAAATTGGCGCGCACCGTGGCGCGCAGGCGTTCGACGACATGGCCGGGACGCCAGACGAAGCTTTCCAGGCGTGTCGCCGCCCCCGGCCGAACATAGCCGGTCGCGCGTATGCCGCGTTCGAGCAGCCAGGCTTCGTAATCGAAACCGCCGGGATTGGCGCCGCCGTGCGGCCGCTTCAGGCGCACGGTGAAACGCCAGCGCTCACCTGGGTGCACCGCTGGGTGCACTGCCGGGCGCACGGCCGGCGTCGCGCCGCCGTCCCGGTACCAGGCCAGTTGCAGATTTTCCGGCACGATGGCGCCCGGGGTCAGGCGCTCCTCGACGGTGAATGTAAAGCGCGTGCCGCGCGCGAAATCCTGGGGCAAACCGGCGATGGCGCCGATCACCTCGACATCGCGCCCCTCCCATTCATGGCCGAGTTCATCGGCCAGACGCCATTCGGCCCGCCAGCCGGCCCAGGCGAAACCCAGCAGCAGACAGCCGACAAGCGCCAGCGCGCGGCTTGCCGGCCGGGCGCGCACAAAGTACGGCAGGCAGGCCATCAGGCCGCCGGCCAGCCACAGCCACGGCGTCGGCAATTCGCCCTGGGTCTGCAACAGCAGTACGCCGGACGCGAAGGCAAGGATGGCGGATCGCATGTCAAAACCATAACATGGATCGAGCCGCAACAGCCGTGGAACACGCCGCTTGCGGCGACTTCCGGCCTTTCGGCGATAATTGCCGGATGCGCCGCTTCCTCAAACAATACCTGCCCGATCATGAGACGATTCGCGGCAACCGCTGGCTACGGCCCTTCGCCAATACCCTGCTACATCCCCGGCTATGGCACCTGAACCGCCACTCGGCGGCCGGAGCCGTCGCCGCCGGGCTGTTCTGCGGCCTCATTCCGGGGCCGCTGCAAATGCTCGGCGCCGCTTTCTGCTCGGTGATTTTTCGCGTCAACCTGCCGCTGGCGCTGCTGACCACGCTCTACACCAATCCCTTTACCATCGTGCCGCTCTATGTCGTGGCCTATGGGATCGGCCGGCTGCTGCTTGGCGATAGCAGCGAATTCATCGCGCCGCCGGCCTTCTCGGCCAGTGATCTCATCGCTTTCGCCAATGCCCTGGAAGCCTGGATGTGGAGCGTCGCCAAGCCGCTCGGCATCGGCCTGGTCACCTTGGCCTGCGCCCTGGCCATCGTCGGCTACCTGCTGACCAAGGCCGCCTGGCGGTTCTACCTGATCGCCGCCTGGCGTCGGCGGCACTCCCGCTAGAGCGGTTTTGGTTCAATCCTTAACGCATTCGTTGCCTGAGGCTTGTAGGTTGGGGGTGAGCGAAGCGAACCCCAACGAGCAGAAGCTCACAGGGCAGCCGATGTTGGGGTTCGCCTACGGCTCACCGCCAACCTACTCCCAAACGATTACGCGCTTCTGCATGTAAGCAAATGAATCAAAATTGCTCTAAATTCAGGTTTTTCGCTTCAGCCGCTCAAGTTCGGCGTAAAACGATGGCGTCAGTTCAGTATTCAGCCCCTCGACATCGCGCACTTGATGCTGAATCGTCAGCACGGCGATGCCTTGCGGCACAAGCTCATAGATCACAAAGTGCTGTCGCGCGGCAATCATCAGAAAGGGCGCCGAGCGCTGCTGCCGAAGGCGGCCTTTTGCCGGATTGGCCGCCGCTTCGCCCATGGCGGCGTACAGGTCGGCGAGGTAGCGGTCGGCGACATCCTCGCCCCATTCGCTGCGCGAGCGCGCATAAATGCGGCGCAAATCCAGCGCCGCGTTGCGGGTCAGGAAAAAGGCGGCGGGCGACGGGCCGCTACCAGCCATCGGCTTCCTTGCGGTCGAGCATCGCCATGTCCGTCCTGAAATCGCCGCTCGACGCAAAAACGCGACCCGCGGCCAAGTCACGATAGCCGCTCAGGATGGCATCTTGCACGATTTGCCCCTCGCGCCGCTCCATGTCGCGACGGATCAGGTCGCGCACATATTCGCTGGGCGTTTCGTAGAGGCCGGCCTCGCCAACCATCCGCTCCACGAATTCGGCCAAGGGCCGGGAGAGGCGGGCATTGATGCGTTCGGACATGGGATGGCCTTCAATTTAGCTTCGATCAATTATCGTCGCACAAAATACGCATTTTGTCGCAATCATTGCCCACAAGAGCCACACAGACGCCCGTCCGCCAGTTGCAGCACGCGGTCGGCGCGGGCGGCCAGCGTGGGGTCGTGGGTGACCATGATCAGGCTGCTCTGCTGGCTGCGCACCCGCTCCAGCAAGAGGTCGAATACCGCTTCGGCGGTATGGCGGTCGAGATTGCCGGTCGGCTCGTCGGCCAGGAGGCAGGAGGGCGCGCTGACCATGGCGCGGGCGATGGCGGCGCGCTGGCGCTCGCCGCCGGAAAGTTCGCCGGGCCGATGTTCCAGGCGATGAGCCAGGCCGACGGCGGCGAGCATGGCCGAGGCCGCCTCGAGCGCGTCAGCGCGCGCGAGGCGGCGAATCAGGAGCGGCATGGCGACATTTTCCAGCGCCGAGAATTCGGGCAGCAGATGGTGGAACTGGTAGACGAAACCGAGATGGCGGTTACGCCAATCGCCGCGCGCCACCTCGTTCAGCGCCGAAAAATCGCGGCCGGCCAGCGCGACGCTACCGGTAGTCGGCGCGTCCAGCCCGCCCAGCAGATGCAGCAGCGTGCTCTTGCCGGAACCGGACGCGCCGACCACGGCCACCGTCTCGCCCGGCGCGATATCGAGGTCGATGCCGGCGAGCACCGGCACCTCCAAGCCGCCGCCTCGGAATACCTTGCCCAGATTGCGGGCGCTCAACAAAACCTCATTCATAGCGCAGGGCCTCCGCCGGATTGACGCGCGAGGCCCGCCAGCTCGGGTAGAGGGTGGCCAGAAGCGCCAGCGCGAAGGCGATCAGGGTGACGCCCCAGACATCCCCCCATTGCAGGTCGGAGGGCAGATCGGAAATGTAATAGACCTCTTTGGAGAGAAACTGCACGCCGAATAGCCGCTCGATGGCCGGCACCACGACCTCGATATTGAGCGCGAGCGCGACGCCGCCGATGACGCCAAGCGCCAGGCCAATGCAGCCGACCAGCGCGCCCTGGATGACGAAAACCGCCATGATCGAGCGCGGCCGGGCGCCGAGGGTGCGCAGGATGGCGATATCGGCCTGTTTGTCGGTGACGGCCATGACCAGCGTGGACACCAGATTGAAGGCGGCGACGGCGACAATCAGCGACAAAATGATGAACATCATCGTTTTTTCGATCTGCACGGCGCGAAAGAAATTGGCATGGCTCTTGGTCCAGTCGCTCAAATAGGCGTCGGCGTAGATGCGGGGGGCCAGCTCGCGGACGATGCGCGGGGCCGAGAAGAGGTCGTCCACCTTGAGGCGCACGCCGCTCACCCGGTCTTCCATCTGAAGGAGGCGCTGCGCGTCTTCAAGATGAATCAGCGCCAGGCCCGCGTCGTACTCATACATGCCGACCTCGAAAATGCCGACGACGCGAAACGACTTCAGGCGCGGCGCGACGCCAGCCGGCGTGACCGTGCCCTGCGGCGCAATCAGCGTCACCTTGTCGCCGGTAAACACGCGCAGCGAGCGGGCGAGGTCGGCGCCGAGGACGACGCCGAATTCGCCGGAGCGCAAATCGTCGAGACTGCCGCTCTGGATGGTCCGGCGAAAATCGGCGACCCTGTCCTCCTGATCGGGCAGGATGCCGCGCACCAGCGCGCCCTTGACGCCGCCATCGACGGTAAACATCGCCTGCGACTGGACGAAGGGCGCCGCCGCCCGCACTTCCGGATGCTGCATCGCCTGGGCCGCCAGCGCCGGCCAGTTCTCCAGCTCGCCGCTGATGCCAGTAATCTGGATGTGCGAGGCAACGCCGAGAATGCGCGTACGCAATTCCTTCTGGAAACCGTTCATCACCGACAGCACGACAATCAGCGCGGCGACGCCCAGCGCGATGCCGAGCATCGAAATCAGCGAGATGAAGGAAATGAAATGATTGCGGCGCTTGGCGCGGGTGTAGCGCAAGCCGATCAGGAGTTCGTAAGGCAGGGCCATGCGGTGGGAAAAAGGCGAAACCGCTATGGTAGCGCTCTCCCGAGCGCCGGAACAGCCGATTTCACAGCCGCCTCGCGATCCTCCGCGGAAATTCCCGACCCTGTCCGCGCTTGGCATAACAGCGCCAGAAAAAACTGGTAGCATAAATCCTGCCCTTTGGCGGACGAAAAACCGAGGGAAACTCATGGCACCAAAGGAGGAAGGCAAATGCCAAAAGGTCTGATGCAGCGCGGCCTCTCGCAGGTCAGGAGATTATGGACGCAAGACGCGCCGGGAGCGGGAGAGCTGAGCGACAAGGAAGCCCAGAAAATTCTCGCCTTGCTGCGCGATTGCGCCGCCAATCTCGGCGGCGAAGTGTCGACGCGCCAGCGCGCCGCGCGACTGGGCGAGATGTATTTGAAACTCGGCGATGCGGGGCGCAAGAGTTTTCTCGGCCTGATCGTGCATGAATTCGGCCCCAATCCGAAAAAAGTCGAAGCGGCGCACAACGCCTGGCAGCAGGCCGCCGGCACCCCGGCGCAATGGAGCGCCGAGGCGGCCTTGCGCTCGGCGCTGCGCTCCCCCCGGCTGCGCATTCTGACCCAGTTCAACGCCCTGCCGCAGGGCGTCAAATTTCTGGTCGATCTGCGCAGCGACCTGTTGCGTTTCATGGACAAGGATCCGGCGCTGGCCTCGCTCGACCGCGAACTGGAAAACCGCTTTACCGCCTGGTTCGATGTCGGTTTTCTCGAATTGAAGCGCCTGACCTGGCACACCCCGGCGGCGGTGCTGGAAACCCTGATCCGCTACGAAGCGGTGCATGAAATCCGCTCCTGGGCCGATCTCAAGAACCGTCTCGATTCCGACCGCCGTTGCTACGCCTTTTTCCATCCGCGAATGCCGGAAGAACCCTTGATCTTCGTGGAAGTCGCGCTGGTCAGCAAGCTCGCCGGCAATGTGCAGAGCCTGCTCGACGAGCAAGCGCCCATTTTTGACGCCCAGCGCGCCGACACCGCGATTTTCTATTCCATCTCGAATACCCAGGAGGGTCTGCGCGGCGTCAGTTTCGGCCATTTCCTGCTCAAGCGGGTGATCGACGATCTGAAACACGATCTGCCGCGCCTGTCGACCTTCGCCACCTTGTCGCCAATACCGGGACTGCGCCGCTGGGCGCAGAACAATGAGGCGGCATGGCGGCATGCGATCGACGACGCCGAGCTTCCCCGGATTGCCAAGGCCCTGGACATCGAGGCGCGGCGCGAATCGCTGATCGCGCTCCTGGAGAAGCCGCGCTGGTTCGATGACGAACGCGCCAAGCGCCTGATGCAAACCCCGCTGACGAGGCTTGCCGCGAATTATCTGGCCAATGCGAAAAGAATCGTGCCGGAAAAAGGCGAGCGCCCGCTCGATCCGGTGGCGCGTTTCCATCTCGGCAACGGCGCGCGCGTCGAAAGACTCAATTATCTCGGCGACACTTCGGAAAAAGGGCTGGCGCAGTCGTAT
Source organism: uncultured Dechloromonas sp. (assembly GCA_964518615.1). Classification (GTDB taxonomy): domain Bacteria; phylum Pseudomonadota; class Gammaproteobacteria; order Burkholderiales; family Rhodocyclaceae; genus Azonexus. The sequence goes on from CAZFHE010000069.1 coordinate 9,539, forward strand.
GGAATGATGGTGAATTATCTCTACGACCCGGACACCATCGAGCGCAATGTCGAAGCCTTGCTCCAGGAAGGAAAAATCGACCAGAGCGCCAGCGTGCGCCGCGCGGCAAAGGAGGCGGCGGCCCCCTGACCGGCCCCTGGCCCGCCGCCGCATCGGTTTTCCCGCCCAAGGGGCGGCGGGCCTTTTGGCAAGCATGGCGCGGGCCGCAACCATTCGCCCGCCGGGCGGCCCGGCGGGCGGTGGTAAAATCGCCGCCCCTTGCCGACATAAGCGCCCTCTGGCGCGGCCGGCTGTCCTTTCGCTTTGCCATCGACCGGAATCACCGTGCGCCTGACCCTGCTCATTCCCGAACTGCTCTGGCCCGAACCCGGCGACCAGCACGCCCTCGGGAATCTGGCGCTGCCCGGCTTCGAATGGCTGGCCGCCCGCGCCGCCTGCCGGCGTCAGCCCGCCCTCCCCTTCGAAACCGCGCTGGCCCGCTGTTTCGGTCTCGCCGCCCCGGCCTTCGGCCCCTTGCGCCTCTTCGGCGAGGATGGCGGCGAAGCGGCCATCGACGGTCACTGGCTATGCGCCGATCCGGTGCATCTGCGCTTTCACCATGAGCGCATCGTTCTCGCCGACAGCGGCGCCTTCGAGCTTTCCGAGGACGAGGCGCGCGCCTTCGTTTGCGCGCTCAATGCCGAGTTCGCCGACATCGGCCAACTCCATGTCGCCACCGCCCGCCGCTGGTATCTGCGCTTGAATCCCGACGGCAGCGCCTACGAAGGCGCCTGCCGCCATGTCGCGCCGCCGCTGTCGGTCGTCGCCGGACGCCGCCTCGACAATCAGGCCGCCGACCACGACGCGACCCTGACCCGCTGGCTCAACGAGGCGCAGATTTTCCTCCACGGCCACCCGCTCAACGCCCGGCGCGAAGAAGCCGGCCTGCCGCCGGTCAACAGCCTGTGGCTCTGGGGCGGCGGCCGCCTGACGCGGCCCCGGCCCGACCCGCGCCTTGGCCGCTTCACCGCCGTCTGGAGCGACCATCCGCTGGCCATTGGTCTCGCCCGCGCGGGCGGCGCGCCGGTGCATCCCTTGCCGGAAGGATTCGCGGGGCTAGGCAAACTCGCCTCGCCCGGCAGCGTCTCGCTGGTCGTGCTCGACAGCCTGCTCTCGCCAGTCATCTACGAGGATGGCGAAGCCTGGCGGCAAGCTTGGCTGGATCTGGAGGCCAGGTGGTTCTCGCCGCTGCGCGGGCAGCTCGGGCGCACGGTGGAGGCGCTGGATATCGTCGCCCCCACCCTTTACGGCGAGCTGCGATACTCGCTCCTTGGCCGCGATCGCTGGAAATTCTGGCGTCGCGCCCAGAGCCTGGCGGCGCTCGCCCGCCAACTCAGCGCCCAACCAGGCGCCCAACAAAGCACTCAACCCAGCGCCCAGTTTTCCGAAAGCCAGCCGTGACCCGCATCGTCAATCGCACCGTTTCGCCGCGCGCCGCCTGGCAGCTCGAACAACAGGGCCTGCACCCGCTCCTGGCCCGCCTTTACGCCGCCCGGGGCGTCACCGACAAGGCCGAGCTCGACTACGAACTGAAGGCGCTTCTGCCGCCCTCGACCCTCACCCATGCCGCCGACGCCGCCCGCTTGCTGGCCGACGCCATCGAGGCCGAGGCCCGGCTCTTGATCATCGGCGACTACGACTGCGACGGCGCGACCGCCACGGCGGTCGGCATGCGCGCCCTGAAAACGCTCGGCGCCGACGTCGATTTCCTGCTGCCCGACCGCTTCAAGCTCGGCTATGGCCTGTCGCCGGAAATCGTCGACCTCGCCGCCGAAGCATCGCCCGATCTCATCATCACCGTCGACAATGGCATCGCCAGCATCGAGGGCGTCGAGCGCGCTCGCGAACATGGCATCGCCACGCTGATTACCGACCATCACCTGCCGGCGCAGAGCCTGCCGGCGGCCGATTGCATCGTCAATCCCAACCAGCCGGGCTGCGCCTTCCCGTCCAAGTGCATGGCCGGCGTCGGCGTCATGTTCTATGTGATGCTGGCCTTGCGCGCCGAGTTGCGCGAGCGCGGCTACTTCGCCGACCGCCCGGAACCCAATTTCGCCACCCTGCTCGACCTCGTCGCGCTGGGCACTGTCGCCGATGTCGTCAAGCTCGATCGCAACAACCGCATCCTGGTCAGCCAGGGCTTGAAGCGCATGCGCGCCGGCCAGTTGCAGCCCGGCCTCGCGGCGCTGTTCAAGGCCGCCGGCCGCGACCTGAAAAAGGCCACGGCGATGGATCTCGGCTTCATCCTCGGGCCGCGCCTGAATGCCGCCGGGCGGCTCGCCGACATGCGCCTGGGCGTCGAATGCCTGCTCACCGACGACCCAGCCCGCGCGCTACAAATCGCCCAAGAGCTCGATGCGCTCAATCGCGAACGCCGCGAGATCGAGACCGGCATGCAGGAACAGGCGCTGCGGCTCATCGAACCCCTGGAAACCGCCGATAGCGCGAATGGCGCTCCCGGCATCGCGCTGTTCGACGACGGCTGGCACGAGGGCGTGGTCGGCATTCTCGCCGCGCGCATCAAGGACAAGCTGCACCGCCCGGCGTTCGCCTTCGCTCGCGGTGAAAACGGCGTCCTCAAGGGTTCCGGCCGCTCCATTCCCGGCCTACATCTGCGCGACGCGCTCGATCTGGTGGCCAAGCGCTCGCCCGGCCTGCTGCTGCGTTTCGGCGGTCACGCCATGGCCGCCGGGGCGACGCTGCGAGCCGAGGATTTCGAGCGCTTTCGCGCCCTGTTCGCCGAGGTCGCCGGCGAACTGCTAGCCCCCGCCGACCTGACCCGCACGTTGGAAACCGACGGCCCCCTGGAAGGCGGCTATTACTCGCTGGAAATGGCCCGCCTGCTGGAAAACGAGATCTGGGGCCAGGGCTTCCCGGCGCCGCTGTTCCTGGACGAATTCGCGGTCGTGGAACAGCGCGTGCTCAAGGAAAAGCACCTGAAACTGCGGCTTTCCAAGGATGGCGCGCGTATCGAGGCGATTCAGTTCAACTTCAGCCAACAGCCAGGCGCCACCGCCCGCCTCGCCTTTCGCCTGGCGATCAACGAATACATGGGCGTCGAGACGCCGCAACTCCTTGTCGAATACCTGGAATAGCCCGCCAGTTTCTGTTCACGCTGAAAAACCAGCCTGAAAAGCAAGCGCCGACTGGGGCTGCTCAACTCACCCCCACTCTCAAATAATGCGCATAGCATTATTTGTTCATGCCCTCGCCGAGATGCAGACGATGAGAACCCCCGAGACGCCCCAAGCCGATATGTTCAGTTATCG